>JAWFOO010000016.1:0-43638 GCA_032511625.1 Streptococcus mitis
GTGCATTTTTCTATTTAACTCGGGAAGTAGCTCAGCTTGGTAGAGTACTTGGTTTGGGACCAAGGTGTCGCAGGTTCGAATCCTGTCTTCCCGATTCATGGCGGTGTAGCTCAGCTGGCTAGAGCGTCCGGTTCATACCCGGGAGGTCGGGGGTTCGATCCCCTTCGCCGCTATAATGATCTTGTTGGACCTTTAGCTCAGCTGGTTAGAGCTCTCGGCTCATAACCGAGTGGTCGTAGGTTCAAGTCCTACAAGGTCCATTTGAATAGTATGGAGGATTACCCAAGTCCGGCTGAAGGGAACGGTCTTGAAAACCGTCAGGCGTGTAAAAGCGTGCGTGGGTTCGAATCCCACATCCTCCTTTTGTATTAACGCGGGATGGAGCAGCTCGGTAGCTCGTCGGGCTCATAACCCGAAGGTCGTAGGTTCAAATCCTGCTCCCGCAATAAGGCTCGGTAGCTCAGTTGGTAGAGCAATGGATTGAAGCTCCATGTGTCGGCGGTTCGATTCCGTCTCGCGCCATTTATATATTTTGGAAGGGTAGCGAAGAGGCTAAACGCGGCGGACTGTAAATCCGCTCCTTCGGGTTCGGGGGTTCGAATCCCTCCCCTTCCATTTTACGGGCATAGTTTAAAGGTAGAACTAAGGTCTCCAAAACCTTCAGTGTGGGTTCAATTCCTACTGCCCGTGTTAATAGAATTATGGCGGGTGTGGTGAAGTGGTTAACACACCAGATTGTGGCTCTGGCATGCGTGGGTTCGATCCCCATCACTCGCCTATTTTATATTATTGGGGTATAGCCAAGCGGTAAGGCAAGGGACTTTGACTCCCTCATGCGTTGGTTCGAATCCAGCTACCCCAGTTACTATTTGCCGGCGTGGCGGAATTGGCAGACGCGCTGGACTCAAAATCCAGTGTCCGCAAGGACGTGCCGGTTCGACCCCGGCCGCCGGTATAGTAATAAAGACAAGGTTTTCGGACCTTGTCTTTTTTTTCTCTGTTTTTGTTGAGTTACCAATTTTTTCCATTTTAAAATAAATCGTCAAGTTTATTAGCCAATGTTTTCTGTTTGCTAGGGTACAAATGAGAATATGTATCAATTGTTGTTGTAATAGATGCGTGTCCTAATCTTTCTTTGACAACAAGGTAATCCTCTCCTTGATTTATTAGTAATGATGCGTGAGAGTGTCTCAAATCATGAATTCTTATTTTCTTTAAATCTTTATCCCTTTCTAGTATTTGCTTAAACTTTTTATCAATCATATTTTTCGTAATTGTTATTGGTGTACTCTGTATTATTTGTAGTTCGTCTGTATTTTTCGTAAATTCCTCAAGTTTTTCTTTTTGTTTTACTTTCCAATCTTTTAGCATTTCTGCTAATTTCTGATTTATTGTTATATTTCTAGTTCCTGATCGTGTTTTTGTTGTATTAATGTAGCTTGTATTATTGACAAAGTATACCGTTTTGGTAACGTATATTGTATTTGTTAAAAGATTTATATCATTCCAGTTCAATGCGATGATTTCTCCCATTCTCATTCCAGTAAAGAAAGCAATTACGAAAAACAGGTCATAGCTTGTTTCATCATCTTGAATAAGTTCTCTAAATCTCGTGAATTCTTCTATACTCCAAAATTTGATATTAGGCTTCCTAATTGGTAATTTTCTCAGATTCTCAACAGGATTTTTATCAATAAGGGATTTTCTTATACCAGTGTCAAAAATTTTTTTAAGTAGAATTAGAAGTTTATTAATTGTATTATAACTTAAAGTTTCATTTTCATTTTGTTTTTTAGGTTTTGTTTTTAGGTATTCACGAAATTCGAATATATGGTCATACGTTAATTTATTTAAATTTGTATTTTTAAAATATGGTTTAATATGACGCTCATAATTGTTTCTTTGTGTACTTGTATAGCTTATTTTTCTGCCATTTTTCAAATCGTCTTCTTCAAGCAACTGGAATAACATATCTGTTGTTACTACAAAGTCAAATTGTTTTTCTTTTAATTCTACAACTCGAATATGTTGTTCTAGTTCTAGTGCTTCCTTTTTAGATTTTAATCCTTTTCGAATGATACGTATTCTTTTTTGTGTGACTGGGTGGAAACCATTAGAAACATCAACGGTCCATTTACCACTTTTAGTTTTACGAATAGTCATTCATTATGCTTCTTTCTGGAGTTCAATTCCTAGTAGTTCTTCTGCGACACTGGCTGGAATTGTACCAATCCTTTTGTTATCGTAGATGTTAAAACCACGATTCACTAATAGTAATTTGCCGGTATGGATAATCTTTCTTGCAGTTCCTGGAGCAAATCCAAGTTTGATAAGGTCATCTTTTGTTACAGTTTTAATCATGTGATCTCCTTTTCTAATAAGATTAAGTAAGGGGAGGATTAACTCCCCTTGTCTAATACTTATTTTTGTTTTACATCTACTAAATGGATAGCATCCGCCTTGTAATACATCGTTGAACTAATCATAGTGGCTTGTAAATTGTCAAATGTAACTGGTACTTGATCCATTGCTTGGATATAGTCATTATCAACCAAGGCATCTGGATTATCTACTGAGACTTGGGTTGATTTCTTTTTGAATTGTCCATCCTTGATTGTTACATTGTATTTCCAACCAATGATTTTATTGGTATTAAAACGTCTTTCGCTACCATCTCGGTTTTTGATAATTTCTCCGTTTGAATCTGCTCGGACTTCAGTTTCAAATTTTGGAATAACTTCATCCAATTCAAATTTTGTTCCAATGTTATTAAAATTCCAGTCATTTTGTGAAAGCATTTTTGCCATAATTAATTTCTCCTTTTGATATTTTCTTTGATTGTAGGGATTAAATCTTCTCTTTTAAAGAGAATTGCCCTTTCTATTAATCCACTTGCTAAATCTGGTGGATATTCCATTTTGTTGAGTGCGAGATAGTTAGATTTCTCATACTCATGCAGTAAGTTATTGTCGTATAGAAATTTATACGCTTTTAGAATAGCTCCAGAACCTTTATAGGTAAACCATTCTAATTTTTGTTCTAGTTCTGTTTTTTGTTTTGAAATAATGATAGAGACAGGTTTTGAGTGACCTAAAAACTTTTCCCAAGATCTCAAGGGTTTTGAGAAGTGACTATCACTATAGAATCTCACTTTTTCTTTGAGATATCCCTTGGTAAAGTTGAGAAGATCTATTTCTGAATGCAACCATTCTTGAATGAAGTAGTGAGCTTTTTCTTTCCTAAGTTCTAACTCCGTTCTTATCCAATTTTCTATATAACGCTTGCTGATGCCGAGCTTCTCAGCACGTTCTAAGCGTTTATCGTAAATTCTAAGTCTTTCATCATCATTGGGTTTTCTCAAATATAAGGTTTGGCCGATTGTTTCATCTCCGTAGGTATTGTAGTAAGTGCTTTTTCCATATATAAAGCGTTTCTTCTGACAAATCTTTAGAAGCTGATTAGGAGTGAAATAGGGTGTTTCATTAAAATCATCTATTGCAATATCAATTCGTCTTACGGAAAACTGATTGTAATTGTAGTAGAGGTTGTTCAGAAACTGTCTTTCGGACAGACTATTTGGATCTAATACCATATCTCTAAAGAACTCGAGTGCCTGTCCTGACATGACAAGCATGTAGGACGACTCTTTCGCTCCATAGTAGATACGGATATTCCCATGATGAAGCTGGCTATCATAGTTATAGTATTTAAGGTTCCCTTTATTCTCAATAAATAGGTCATAGTCAAGAAATAGAATGTCTTCGATTATTTCTCTTGGCGAAAATTCAGTCTTATCAAACTGAATTTGAATCCAGTCAAATACAGAACGTAAATGTTCATTTTTTGCCATAGATTTTGATTCAACTTTTTGCCTAATTTTGCCACCCTAAAAATCTCCGAAACCCTTGGAAATACTGAATTCTTTCGATGGTACACCTAACTTGCAGAGGGTGGTGTTACTACACACCCTATCGGTCAAAAATGGTCCGTCCGCATCTACGCTCATTTTCGGCTTTCTGCCTCATGGCTCAGCCGAAAACTCGCTATTAGCCGAACCTATTTTTTGACCTCTTGTTAACAAACCCTAGTAAGCCGGTTTGCATCGACTCTTCAATATCTTGGATTTTCTTTTTTAGGTTGGAATTCTCAATTTTTATCAGTCGCATTTCTCGCTTAAATTCCTGTTTTAAGGCGCTCAGTTCATCGTAGAGCTCATCTATTACTTGGTTTAGGGATTCATGTTCATTGTCTGCTAGACTCCCAAATACGGCTTGTATAGCCTCTTTTAGACCTATTTCAAGTTTTAGTTTAGCTAACTTTTGAAATTGTCTAAGGTCTTCGTCTGTAAAATCATAGGCAACTGTATAACTTAATTGATGAGTTCTGGGATTTCTACTGATAGGAACTTTAATTTTCTTAAATTCCTTGCCACTTATCTCTTTAATCAGTTGAATCCAATTTTTAAGAGTAGAGGTAGAGTTTAGGCCAGAAATTTGATTGACTAACTCTTTATTGGTCATCTTTTTGTGAAACCTCCGAAATTTTCTTGTGCAACTGAAGAGTTTTCTGTGGTATAATTGTTACATAATATGTTTTGATCTTGGAACGAACGGCACATTTGTTTCAAGATTTTTTATTTTGTCGAATCCTACCTCCTTTATTAAAATTTTTTAAATCGACTACTAGTTACATACGCTTTTACCTCCTTTTATGCTATAATATTCTCAATGGAATATTCAATCTCAAAATAAATATTCCTTATGGAATAATTCTATTTTATACCGTTTAGAATATTTTGTCAAGCTAAAATATACGAATAAGAATATCTATAGGAGAATTATGTATACAGAGGATTATAAATTTTCAGAGAGGTTAAAAACTCTCAGAAAATCAAAAAAGTTAACTCAAGTACAAATATCGGAATTAATTGGAGTTCAACAAGGGACATATTCTCGGTGGGAGAATGGAACGTTAGAACCAGGATTAGAATTCGTTGTGAAATTAGCAAATATCTTTGGGACTACTACAGATTATTTGCTGGGACAAAAACCTTATTCAATTATCAGTAGTTTACCTCTAGAACAATTAGATCTTACCAATATTGCAAACTTTTCAAAGGATGAGTTTGATATTTTGAAACATTCAATAGCAGTTTCGGTGGCAAGAAATAAAATAAAGGCAACAGAACTAAAAGATAGAGTTATAGAAAAAAATCAGTTGTCAGAAAAAGATGCAGAACTTTTGAATAAGATTTTTGAAGAAGTTAAAACTTATTGGGAAAATTAGGAGGACGCTAGTCTTCAAAATTCCCTCCCAAAATGTGTCCAAAATATTGACAGAATTCTAGCTTTTCATTATAGTTCTTATGGAACTTTTTTTCTACAACAAAATAGGCTCCATAATATCCATAGGGGATTTACCCACTACAAATAGTATAGAGCCGGTTTTATTAATGTCCTGCATTTCCTAATAAGTTAACCATGACAACACCAATGATAATCAAAATTAAACCGATAATGCTATAAACATTTAGTGTTTCTTTGAAAATCATTACTGCGATAGAGGATATCAAAACTAAACCGACAGCTGACCATGTTGCATAAGCTATTCCTACAGGAATTTTTTGCATTGCTAGTGATAAGAAATAGAAACAAACGCCATAGCTAAGTAGGGCAGAAACGGTTGGAATAGGCTTTGTAAAACCGTCTGATAATTTCAAAAGGTTAGTTCCCAATATCTCTCCTACAATGGCGATAAAAAGATAAAAGTATGACATGTCTTTAACCTCCTATATGTCATGTTTTTGCTCTAAGAGCTATTATAGCTATCCGTTTTTTATAAATCTTGGCACAAGTCATGAGAATTTGTAGTAAAACTGTGGCAGACACTTTTTCAGAACCAATAGCTGATAAGTTTATTATATCATAAAATAAATTTTAAAAAAAGTCTTGATTTATTTCAATGTCTTGCGTGGTCTCGATTTTACTGGTAAAATTACTTTTAAGAACTTTAAAAAAGAGGTTTCTATATTTGACAAAACAATGACTTGTTGTCCCGAATGTGGGCATCCTTTGGAGAAAAAATTTTTAAAAGATGAGGGAGATATTCCTTATTGTTCACAATGTGCGAGTTTTCGTTTTCCAGTCTTTAATACAGCAATTAGTGCGATTTTATTTAATGAAAAACATGATAAGATTCTCTTGATTAAGCAATATGACATGGCTGAGCATATTTTGCTAGCTGGTTATGTGTCTAATGATATTCACAACCAATTTCTACAATCATTAAAGGCAATTAATTTAGCCTCTCTTATTACGGATATGGGTAATAAAATTGCACAAAACTAGTCCAAAACTCTTTTTAATAAGGAGTATACTTTCTAGCATTTTATAGTTACTAAAAAGTATCTAAACTTTGGAAGTGATACTAAGTTTTAAAAAATATTATGGAAAAAAAGCTTATAAAATCAATATTTCTGAGATTTAAAACTAATAATATTAGACTCAAAATCCAGTGTCCGCAAGGACGTGCCGGTTCGACCCCGGCCGCCGGTATAGTATAGAGTTAAGGAACGTTGTAAATCTTCGTTCCTTTTTTATATTATTTTTGGTATAATAATAGTTATTCAAATTTTATTTAGATTATGAAAGTGTAGGGGAGTATGTCTTGTTCTATCGATTTATTAAAACATCGGTATTTGAAAAATATTAAAAAAAATGCTGAATTGTATGTCGGAATTGAGCTGGAATATCCAGTTGTAAATTTGGAAGGGGATGCTACAGATGTTGAAGTTATCAAACACTTATTCCGATATTTAGTTTTTTCTTTTGATTTAACTGTCGAAAAGGTTGATGATTTTGGGAATCCTATCCAGTTAGTAGATCCAGTTAGTCAAGATGCTATTTTATTTGAAGTTTCCTATACTACGATTGAGTTTGCATTTGGTAAGGCTGAAACAATACAAGAGGTTGAAGAACGTTTTAGTATTTATATGGAAGCAATCCAGAAGAAGTTAGCTGAATCAAATCATGCTATTGTTGGCTGTGGTATTCATCCCAACTGGGATAAAAATGAGAATTGTCCAGTGGCTTATTCACGGTATCGCATGCTGATGGACTATTTGAATTTGAGTAGAAATGTGACTAAATCAGACATGCATCATTTCCCTGAATATGGCGCTTTTATCTGTGGGAGTCAGGTACAGTTGGATGTTTCAAAGTCTAACTACTTACGAGTGATTAATGCTTTTACCCAAATTGAAGGGGCTAAGGCTTATTTATTTGCCAATTCTGAGTTTACAGGTGCGGATTGGGATACAAAAATCTCAAGAGATATTTTCTGGGAAGAATCGATGCATGGTATCTATCCAGAGAATGTTGGTGTCAATGCTAGACTCTTTAAAGATGAGGATGATTTTTTTGATTATCTAGATCATTCTGCAATTTTTACTGCGGAACGCGATGGGCAAACCTATTATTTTTATCCGATTCAGGCAAGGGACTATTTGGCTACAACTGAAATCCAAGCATATGCTCTTAATGGGGATGAGATTCTTATTTACCCTCAAGAGAAGGATTTTGAAACTCATCGTAGTTATCAGTACCAAGACTTAACGACTCGAGGAACAGTTGAGTTTCGTAGTGTGTGTACTCAGCCTCTAGAGAGAACCTTCGCTTCTGCAGCTTTTCACTTAGGATTGTTGGTTAATTTAGATAAGTTAGAAGCTTACTTAGAAACAGCGCCTTTCTTTAAAGAATTTGGGCGAAATTATAAGTTTTTAAGACGACAATTTTCTAAGAAGAAGCTTACAGATGAGGAAGAGACTGCGATTATTGAAATTTCCAAAGACTTACTCCTGCTAGCTGAGGAAGGACTGGAGATGAGAAATAAGCAAGAAATGACCTATTTACAGCCTTTGAAAGAAGAATTGAGCCTATAATTTCTCTTATAAAAGGAGAATTTTCTGAAAAATCATGATATAATGGATGAGACTATAGATAAAGGATAGAGAGTAATGACATTAGTTTATCAATCAACGCGTGATGCCAACAATACAGTAACTGCTAGCCAAGCAATTTTGCAAGGTTTGGCAACGGATGGTGGTTTGTTTACACCGGTTACTTATCCAAAGGTAGATTTGGACTTTGACAAATTGAAATATGCTTCTTATCAGGAAGTTGCTAAGATTGTTTTGTCAGCATTTTTAGATGACTTTACAGCTGAAGAGTTGGACTACTGTATCAACAATGCCTATGATAGCAAGTTTGATACTCCAGCTATCGCACCATTAGTGAAATTAGACGGGCAATATAACTTGGAACTTTTCCATGGTTCAACAATTGCTTTTAAGGATATGGCCTTGTCTATCTTGCCATACTTTATGACGACTGCTGCTAAGAAACATGGTTTGGAAAATAAGATTGTCATCTTGACAGCGACATCTGGCGACACGGGGAAAGCTGCCATGGCAGGATTTGCAGATGTCCCTGGTACTGAGATTATCGTCTTTTATCCAAAGGATGGTGTCAGTAAGGTTCAAGAGTTGCAAATGACCACTCAGACTGGCGACAATACTCATGTTATCGCTATTGATGGTAACTTTGATGATGCCCAAACAAATGTGAAGCATATGTTTAACGATGTGGCCCTTCGTGAAAAGTTGGCTACCAATAAACTGCAATTTTCATCAGCAAACTCTATGAACATTGGTCGTTTGGTACCACAGATTGTTTATTATGTTTATGCCTACGCTCAGTTGGTCAAGTCTGGTGAGATTGTAGCTGGTGAACAGATCAACTTCACAGTACCAACAGGAAACTTTGGAAATATCTTGGCTGCCTTTTATGCTAAACAAATTGGTCTGCCAGTTGGCAAATTAATCTGTGCTTCGAATGACAATAATGTTTTAACTGACTTCTTTAAAACACGTATTTACGACAAGAAACGTGAGTTTAAGGTAACGACTAGTCCATCTATGGATATCTTGGTATCTTCAAACTTGGAGCGTTTGATTTTCCATCTTTTGGGGAATGATGCGGTTAAGACAGCTGAACTCATGAATGCCTTGAGTACACAAGGACAATATGAATTGACAGACTTTGATGCTGAGATTCTGGAACTCTTCGCAGCTGAATATGCGACTGAGGAAGAAACGGCAGCAGAAATCAAACGTGTTTATGATACAGATGCCTATATCGAGGACCCTCATACGGCGGTTGCCTCAGCTGTTTATAGAAAATACCAAGCGGCTACTGGCGATGCGACTAAGACAGTCATTGCTTCAACAGCTAGTCCATACAAGTTCCCAGTGGTTGCAGTAGAAGCTGTAACAGGAAAAGCAGGCTTGACAGACTTTGAAGCTTTGGCTCAATTACATGACATTTCAGGAGTGGCAGTGCCACCAGCGGTTGATGGCCTTGAAACAGCGCCAGTTCGTCATAAAACAACAGTGGCTGCTGTTGACATGCAAGCAGCGGTTGAAGCTTATTTAGGGCTTTAAGACAGAGGGAGTAAACTCGGTTGGGAAACCAACTGAGTTTCTTTTCATCAGGAGGAAGGATTGTTTAAGAAAAATAAAGACATTCTTAATATTGCCTTGCCAGCTATGGGCGAAAATTTTTTGCAGATGCTCATGGGGATGGTGGATAGTTACTTAGTAGCCCACTTGGGCTTGATAGCTATTTCGGGTGTATCAGTAGCTGGCAATATTATCACGATTTATCAGGCGATTTTCATAGCTCTGGGAGCTGCTATTTCCAGTGTTATTTCAAAGAGTTTAGGGGAGAAGAATCAGTCTAAGCTAGCCTACCATGTGACTGAGGCGTTGAAGATTACTTTACTAGTAAGTTTCCTTTTAGGAGCTTTGTCTATCTTCGCTGGGCAAGAGATGATAGGACTTTTGGGGACTGAACAGACTGTGGCCGAGAGTGGTGGACTGTATCTATCTTTGGTAGGTGGATCGATTGTTCTCTTAGGTTTAATGACTAGTCTGGGAGCTTTGATTCGTGCAACGCATAATCCACGTTTGCCCCTCTATGTGAGTCTTTTATCAAATGCCTTGAATATTCTTTTTTCAAGTCTAGCTATTTTTGTTCTGGATATGGGGATAGCTGGTGTTGCTTGGGGGACAATTCTGTCTCGTTTGGTAGGTCTTGTGATTTTATGGTCGCAATTAAAGTTGCCTTTTGAGAAACCGACTTTTGGTTTAGATAAGGAACTATTGACCTTAGCTTTGCCAGCAGCTGGAGAGCGGCTTATGATGCGAGCTGGTGATGTCGTTATCATTGCCTTGGTTGTTTCTTTTGGGACAGAGGCAGTCGCTGGAAATGCAGTCGGAGAAGTCTTGACCCAGTTTAACTACATGCCTGCTTTTGGAGTTGCTACGGCAACGGTCATGCTGGTGGCCCGAGCAGTTGGGGAGGATAATTGGAAAAGAGTCGCTAGTTTGAGCAAGCAAACCTTTTGGCTTTCTCTGCTTCTCATGTTACCCTTGACCTTCAGTATCTATGCTTTGGGTATACCACTAACTCATCTATATACGACTGATTCTCTAGCGGTGGAGGCTAGTGTTCTAGTGACACTTTTTTCACTACTTGGTACTCCTATGACGATAGGAACAGTCATCTATACAGCAGTCTGGCAGGGTTTGGGCAATGCTCGGCTTCCCTTTTATGCGACAAGTATAGGAATGTGGTGTATCCGCATTGGAACAGGATATCTGATGGGGATTGTGCTTGGTTGGGGTTTGCCCGGTATTTGGGCCGGAACCCTTTTGGATAATGGTTTTCGTTGGTTATTTCTACGTTACCGTTACCAGCGCTATATGAGCTTGAAAGGATAGGAAATGCAAAAAACAGCTTTTATTTGGGATTTAGACGGGACTTTATTGGACTCTTATGAAGCGATTTTATCAGGGATTGAGGAAACTTTTGCTCAGTTTTCTATTCCTTATGATAAGGAGCAGGTGAGAGAGTTTATCCTCAAGTATTCTGTGCAGGATTTACTTGTGCAGGTGGCGGAAGAGAGAAAGCTGGATGTGGAAATGCTAAATCAGGTGCGTGCCCAGAGCTTGGCTGAGAAGAATGCTCAGGTAGTTTTGATGCCAGGTGCGCGTGATGTGCTAGCTTGGGCAGACGAATCAGGAATTCAGCAGTTTGTTTACACTCATAAGGGAGACAATGCTCTTACCATTCTCAGAGACTTGGGTTTGGAGTCCTATTTTACAGAGATTTTAACCAGTCAGAGTGGCTTTGCGCGGAAGCCAAGTTCAGAAGCGGCTACCTATCTGATAGACAAGCATCAGTTGAATCCTGACAATACTTATTATATAGGGGATCGGACTCTGGATGTGGAATTTGCCCAGAATAGTGGGATTCAAAGCCTCAACTTTTTAGAGTCGACTTATGAAGGTAATCACAGGATTCAAGCGTTAGCAGATATTTCCCGTTTTTTTAAGGCTGAGCGATAAAAAGATTGTGTCAGTTTTGTGACAGAGACCTAACAAACTATTTCAAGTAACCGAGTTTGTTACAAGGAATAGACAGTTCTGTTAAATAGGCCCGAGAGGGCTTTTTTTCTGCATTTTTTGTGTTATGATAGACAGGTACTCATTTGAAAGGAATTTGAAAGAATGAAGAAAAGAATATTATTAGCGTCAACAGTAGCCTTGTCATTTGCCCCAGTATTGGCAACTCAAGCAGAAGAAGTTCTTTGGACTGCACGTAGTCTTGAGCAAATCCAAAACGATTTGACTAAAACGGATAACAAAACAAGTTATACCGTTCAGTATGGTGATACCTTGAGCACCATTGCAGAAGCCTTGGGTGTAGATGTCACAGTTCTTGCGAATTTGAATAAAATCACTAATATGGACTTGATATTCCCAGAAACTGTTTTGACAACGACTGTCAATGAAGCAGAAGAAGTAACGGAAGTTGAAATCCAAACACCTCAAGCGGCTTCTAGTGAAGAAGTGACAACTGCGACAGCAGATTTGACAACCAATCAAGTGACGGTTGATGATCAAACTGTTCAGGTTGCAGACCTTTCTCAACCGATTGCAGAAGCTCCAAAAGCGGTAGAAACTACAAGAACAAAAGAAGTGGCATCAAGTTCAGAAGTTGCAGAGACAGTTGCTACTGCAGAAGAAGTGGCACCATCTACAGAGACTTTTGTCTCAGAGGAGCAAACAGCCGAAACAACTGGTGCAGTTGCAGAAGCAGCTCCTCAGGCAACGACTCCAGCTGAGAAGCAGGAAACACAAGCAAGCCCTCAAACCGAGTCAGCAGTGGAAACAACTACAACTCTAGTAGAAGAAAAAACAACAGAAACAACTGCAACAAGTTCAGAAGAAGTAAAAGAAGCCTCATCAAATGAAGCTACAACAGCAGTTTCTACTTATCAACCAGAAGAGACGAAAACAACTTCAGCAACTTACGCGGCTCCAGCTGCGCCCGATTATGCTGGACTGGCAGTAGCAAAAGCTGAAAATGCTGGCCTTCAACCACAAACAGCTGCCTTTAAAGAAGAAATTGCTAACTTGTTTGGCATCACATCCTTTAGTGGTTATCGTCCAGGAGACAGTGGAGATCACGGAAAAGGTTTGGCTATTGACTTTATGGTACCAGAAAGCTCAGAACTAGGGGATAAGATTGCGGAATACGCTATTCAAAATATGGCCAGTCGTGGTATTAGTTACATCATCTGGAAACAACGTTTCTATGCTCCATTCGATAGCAAATATGGACCAGCTAATACTTGGAACCCAATGCCGGACCGTGGTAGCGTGACAGAAAACCACTATGACCACGTTCACGTTTCAATGAATGGATAAACCAGACTTTGTAATATCATTTTGACGAATGAGATCTAGCTTTCGTGATAGGAAGCGAGTCTCGTTCGTTTTTTTCTTTGTCAATTTGAATGGGAAGTTACCATCTTGTAATAATCCAAGCAACATTCTTGCAATTTATTTTACTTTGCATTATACCTGATTAGTCAACTATTGATCAATCAATAAAAAGGAGGAAGAAATGATAGAGATTCAAGATCTGCTTTATCAACTCCGCTTGTCTGAGCAAGCGAGTACGCAATTGTTTTAAAAAAAACTTGGGATTAGTTTGACACGGTATCAGATTTTATTATTTTTGCTGAAGCATTCCCCTTGTAATCAAATAGCGGTTCAGGAGCGTTTGAAGATTGATTAGGCTGCTTTGACCCGACATTTCAAAATTCTGGAAAAGGAAGGTTTGGTGGAGGCTACGAAGTATGCCAAAGAGCAGTTAGTTGTGAATCCGCCTCTGCAGCATATCAAGGTTAAGGAAGAGATGGAAAGTATCTTAACAGAGTCTGAAAGAACAGAACTCAGCCGTTTAGTAAATAAATTGGTTTTGGGTATTGAAAATATAGAAATTTAAGGAGAAATAGATGTCAATTATTACAATCATTTTAGCAACGATTGTTGCTTTGGAGCATTTTTACATTTTTTATTTGGAAAGTATTGCAACGCAATCAGATGCGACTAGTCGTGTCTTTAACATGGACAAGGAAGAACTGGCTCGTCCGTCAGTAAGTTCATTGTTTAAAAATCAAGGGATTTATAATGCTCTGTAGGAGTCTTTCTCTTGTATGGGATTTATTTCTCACAGAATTTAGAAATTGTGACTATTTTTGTTTTATTTGTGATTGGTGCTGCGGCTTATGGCTCTCTCACAGCAGATAAGAAAATTATTTTGAAGCAAGGTGGACCAGCTATTTTGGCCTTGATTAGTATTTTTCTCTTTAAATAAACTTTAATGCCGGTCTGATCCTCTCTAGTCCTTTTCACTCCAGAATAAGGGAAATATGTTATACTTGTTTTTAAGAAAATAGTTTCATGGAATTGGTTGTAAGGAGTTAGAAATGAAAGTATTAGTGACAGGTTTTGAGCCCTTTGGAGGGGAAAAGGTCAATCCAGCTTTGGAGGCCATTAAAGGTTTACCAGCTGAAATCCATGGTGCTGAGGTCCGTTGGCTAGAAGTGCCAACAGTCTTTCACAAATCGGCCCAAGTATTGGAAGAAGAAATGAGTCGTTATCAACCGGACTTTGTCCTTTGTATCGGCCAAGCAGGTGGAAGAACCAGCTTGACACCTGAGCGAGTGGCTATAAATCAAGACGATGCACGCATTCCTGATAACGAAGGTAATCAGCCGATTGACCTTCCCATTCGTCCAGATGGTGCTCCGGCTTACTTTAGTAGTTTGCCGATTAAAGCGATGGTTCAAGCTATAAAAAAAGAGGGATTGCCGGCCTCTGTTTCCAATACTGCAGGGACTTTTGTCTGCAATCATTTGATGTATCAAGTCCTCTATTTGGTAGAAAAGAAATTTCCACATGTTAGGGCAGGGTTTATGCATATTCCTTATATGATGGAACAGGTGGTGAATCGACCGACCGCTCCAGCTATGAGTTTAGTGGACATTATGCGAGGGATAGAAGCAGCAATCGGGGCTATTATAGAACATGGAGATCAGGATCTCAAGTTGGTAGGCGGAGAAACTCATTGATAGAAAAAAGCTTGAGGGAAAACCTTCAAGCTTTTGGACGTTTTCGAGCCAATACTGCTCGGTAAAAAATCATTTTATTGATTTGAATGTAGGGTAGGAGTGAGAAACTAGCAATCCCAAAGGTAATCCAATTGAGGAAATACCAAGGAAGGAGTTGTAAGTCTAGGACAAAGCGCTGAAATTTGTAACCTTTCATTAAGAAACGGCTGGTTTTAAGGATTTGTCCTGGTTTGGCTTGTCCTAAGTCTAGGGTGTCACAGAGGAGAAATTCTACCTGTGAATAGGCATAGTATTGTGGAATATAGAGACTATTTCCGACAATCATCAAGAGGATACTTGCTAGAAAGTAAAGACCAAAGATCATGAGGAAGTGCTCGGTTTCAATTGACGAGAGATCCAAATTGGGAAATTCAGGATGAAGGACAACGAATTTCTTTGCTAGAAAGCTACTGTAAAAAAGAAAGTAAATTCCAAGCAAACTAGGAATACTCCATAAGAAGAGATAGAAACGTTTGAGAAGGAGAGTCAAAAAGGTTTGTGAAAAGTGCTCTTCGTTAAAGAGTGTGAGACTATTTTTGACGGATAGTCCTGTATCAGGATTCTTGATGAGTTTCAGTGTTGTATAGACTGAACTGGTTAGAAGTATTGTTCCGATAAAGGAAACTAATAATGGAAAGAGGTAGGCTTGGAATACATGGCCAAACACGCTTAAAAAGGGTTGTTCTAAAATTGCTTCGTTGATACGCTCTAAGGGATTGAGGAAGCCAGACAAGATGACCAGCATGCTAGGTAAGAGATAGACGAGAAAGAGGCGGGGATTTTCAGCCTGAAATTGTCTGGCTTGCAGACGAACGGTTTTTAAATCAATTTTTGGGTATTTCATTCTCTCATTATACCATAGTTCGTGACAGTTCCTCCTTTTTTTGATAAAATCATACAGTATGCCCTTGGGCACAAAGTATGAACTGGGACTGTCTTTTCCAGCTTCGGAGGTAAAAAATGTCAGATTCACCAATCAAATATCGTTTGATTAAGAAAGAAAAACACACAGGAGCTCGTCTGGGAGAAATCATCACTCCCCACGGTACCTTCCCAACACCTATGTTTATGCCAGTTGGGACACAAGCCACTGTCAAAACTCAGTCGCCTGAAGAATTGAAGGAGATGGGTTCGGGAATTATCCTGTCAAACACCTATCATCTCTGGCTTCGTCCTGGAGATGAACTCATCGCACGCGCAGGTGGTCTCCACAAGTTCATGAATTGGGACCAGCCTATTTTGACAGATAGTGGTGGTTTTCAGGTTTATTCCTTAGCAGATAGCCGCAATATCACAGAAGAAGGGGTAACCTTTAAAAACCATCTCAATGGTTCTAAGATGTTCCTATCACCAGAAAAAGCCATTTCTATTCAGAACAATCTGGGCTCAGACATCATGATGTCCTTTGACGAATGTCCTCAGTTTTATCAACCATACGACTACGTTAAGAAATCAATCGAGCGTACCAGCCGTTGGGCTGAGCGTGGTTTAAAGGCTCATCGTCGTCCGCATGACCAAGGGTTATTTGGAATTGTGCAAGGGGCTGGATTTGAAGACCTGCGTCGCCAATCAGCTCATGACCTTGTCAGCATGGATTTCCCAGGTTATTCTATAGGTGGTTTGGCAGTGGGAGAAACCCACGAAGAGATGAATGCGGTCTTGGACTTTACAACCCAATTGTTGCCTGAAAACAAACCTCGCTATTTGATGGGTGTGGGAGCGCCAGATAGCTTGATTGATGGGGTGATTCGTGGGGTGGATATGTTTGACTGTGTCTTACCGACTCGTATCGCTCGTAATGGAACTTGTATGACCAGTCAAGGTCGTTTGGTTGTCAAAAATGCTCAGTTTGCTGAGGACTTTACGCCACTAGATCCTGAGTGTGATTGCTACACATGTAAGAACTATACACGCGCTTATCTTCGTCACCTGCTCAAGGCTGATGAAACCTTCGGTATCCGCTTGACTAGCTATCACAATCTTTACTTCTTGCTTAACCTGATGAAGCAAGTGCGACAAGCCATCATGGATGACAATCTCTTAGAATTCCGTGAGTATTTTGTAGAAAAATATGGCTATAATAAGTCAGGCCGTAATTTTTAAACTGGAATAGATATAAGCTAAAAATCCTAAGTTTTCTCTTGGGATTTTTCTTCTTTTTTTGATAGAATAAAGTGTACAATGAAAGGGAGAATAAACTCGTATGCGTATTAAATGGTTTTCCTTGATTAGGATTACAGGTTTACTTTTGGTACTCTTGTATCATTTCTTTCAGACGATCTTTCCTGGAGGATTTTTCGGGGTAGATGTCTTTTTTACATTTTCAGGTTTCCTGATTACAGCTCTACTTATCGAAGAATTTTCTAAAAATCATGAAATTGATTTGGTTGGATTTTTTAGGAGACGCTTTTATCGTATCGTACCACCTGTGGTTTTGATGGTCTTGGTAACCATGCCCTTTACCTTTCTAGTTCGCCAAGATTATGTGGCTGGAATTGGGGGTCAAATTGCGGGTGTCTTAGGCTTCATGACCAACTTCTATGAACTTCTAACAGGAGGAAGTTATGAATCTCAGTTCATTCCTCATTTGTTTGTTCATAATTGGAGCTTGGCTGTTGAGGTTCACTACTATATCCTCTGGGGCTTGGCAGTTTGGTTCTTATCCAAACAGGCTAAATCAAATGGTCAGTTGAAGGGAATGGTCTTTCTCTTGTCTGCTGCTGCCTTCTTGATCAGCTTCTTCTCTATGTTTATTGGTAGTTTTCTAGTAACTTCTTATTCTTCTGTTTACTTCTCCAGTTTAACTCATATCTATCCATTCTTTTTGGGAAGTGTGTTAGCAACGATTGTAGGCGTTCGTCAGACGACTTCCCTAGTTAAGCAATTGGATAAAATCTGGGATTTACGCAAGACCCTTTTGGTTTTTGGAGGAGGTTTTGGATTCTTACTCATTTTGACCTTCTTTGTCAAATTTACCTATCTCTTTGCCTATCTTATGGGCTTCTTGCTTGCCAGCCTTGCAGCCCTTGCTATGATTCTGGCGGCGCGTGTCTTACATGAAAAGACTCCTAACATGCAGGAGCCAAAGATTATCAGCTTTTTAGCGGATACTAGCTATGCGGTTTATCTTTTCCATTGGCCTTTCTATATCATTTTCTCACAGTTGACATCAAATCTTCTTGCTGTGTTACTGACTTTGTTTTTTTCTTATGGATTTGCCAGCCTGTCATTTTATGTGCTGGAACCTTGGATTGCGGGAAAGAACACACCTATTATACAAGCCCTTCGTCCCCTGCCTCATATTCACACAATCCTTGCAGCAAGTACTGGAATCTTGGCCTTCATTGTCTTCTTAGTAACTTTGCTGGCACCACAAGTGGGAGCTTTTGAGACAGACTTAACTGTCAATGGCTTGAAGCAAGCTGCAACAAATATTAGCCAGACCAAGGTGATGACAGAACGAGCAGAAGCTGATAGTTTAGGAATTGCTGATGGCACTATGTTAATTGGTGATTCGGTAGCACTAAGAGCTAATACAGCCTTGCAGACAGCCCTTCCTGGAGCACAGATTAATGCACAAGTCAGCAGAACAACCAAGACCGCCAACGAAATCATGCTCAACAATAGCCAGAATAAATTTCTACCAAAGATGGTGGTTATTGCAACTGGGGTAAATAATCCTGAAAATTACAAGGAAGACTGGGATAGTATCGTAAAAAATCTTCCTAAGGGCCACCATATGGTTTTGGTGACTCCTTATGAGGGAGATAAGACAAAAGAGACCTATGCAATCGTTGAGAAAGAGGCTGCCTATATGAGAGAATTGGCAGAGAAGACTCCTTACATCACGATAGCAGATTGGAACCAAGTTGCGAAAGAGCATCCAGAGATCTGGACTGGAACAGACCAAGTCCATTTTGGAAGTGACAATAGTAAGATTGAAGCAGGAGCTAAATTGTATGCAGATACCATTGCTACAGCCTTGCAAACAGCTCAAGACAAGCCAGTCAAATCAAAATAACTTGTATTAAAAAGAGAAGAGTTGGAGAAATCCAGCTCTTTTAAAATATCTCTAGAAAATAGGTCTATACCATTTACAAATGAATCAGAAAGGTTTATAATGTAATTGACATAATAAATATCAAAAGTAATCTTTTAAGGAGGTCATTATTATGCCTAATTACGTTAAAGCGGATCAGTTTTTCTATCCATTTGGCATTCGTCGCGGTGGGTACTTAGAACTTGTTGATGGCAAATTTGGGAAACATGTGGATCAAATTCCTGAAGGAGCAGAGGTTCTTGACTATACTGGTTATAGCATTGCACCAGGTCTTGTGGATACTCATATTCATGGATATGCAGGTGTAGATGTGATGGACAACAACATTGAAGGTACATTGCATACTATGAGTGAAGGACTTCTTAGTACCGGTGTTACCAGTTTCTTGCCCACAACTTTAACAGCCACTTATGAGCAATTGCTTGCAGTCACTGAAAATCTTGGAAACCATTATAAAGAAGCAACAGGTGCTAAGATTCGTGGGATTTATTATGAAGGTCCATATTTCACAGAAACTTTTAAGGGGGCACAAAATCCAACTTATATGAGAGACCCGGGTGTTGAGGAGTTTCATTCTTGGCAGGATGCTGCAAAAGGGATGCTAAATAAAATCGCTATTGCACCAGAACGTGATGGGGTGGAAGATTTTGTACGTACTATTACAGGTGAAGGTGTGACAGTTGCACTTGGACACTCAGATGCGACATTTGAACAAGCTAAGAAGGCAGTTGATGCTGGAGCTAGTGTATGGGTACATGCCTATAATGGGATGCGTGGTTTAACACACCGCGAACTAGGTATGGTAGGAGCTATGTATGAGCTCCCACATACTTACGCAGAATTGATTTGTGATGGTTATCACGTAGATCCAAAAGCTTGTGAGATTTTACTTAAGCAAAAGGGGACAGAAAACATCGCTCTTATTACGGACTGTATGACAGCTGGTGGGCTTGAAGACGGTGACTATATGTTGGGAGAATTCCCTGTTGTAGTAGCAAATGGAACTGCACGTCTCAAATCTACTGGTAATTTGGCAGGTTCTATCCTCAAACTTAAAGATGGTATGAGAAATGTAGTCGAGTGGGGTATTGCGAATCCACACGAAGCAGTCATGATGGCTAGCCTTAACCCAGCAAAATCTGTTCACATTGATGATGTCTGTGGTCAAATCCGTGAAGGTTATGATGCAGATTTTATTGTTTTAGACAAAGATTTGGAATTGGTAGCTACGTATCTAGATGGTGTGAAACGTTATCAAGCATAAGAGAGAAAGCAGAAGTTAGAGATTAGCTTCTGCTTTTTTATCTATATTACTTTACCGGTAAATAAAAAAGTTAAAAAAATCACAAAAATACTTGAAGAAACAAATGAAAAGGCTTACAATTATATTATAAACAGTACAAATAAAAAAGGAGGAGTGCTTTATGAAAGCCTATACTTATGTTAAACCAGGACTTGCTTCTTTTGTTGATGTAGACAAACCAGTTATTCGCAAGCCAACAGACGCTATTGTGCGTATCGTAAAAACCACTATTTGTGGAACAGACCTCCATATTATCAAAGGGGATGTTCCCGCTTGCCAAAGTGGTACCATTCTTGGTCACGAAGGGATTGGGATTGTTGAAGAAGTTGGAGAAGGAGTTTCGAACTTCAAAAAAGGCGACAAGGTCTTGATTTCTTGTGTTTGTGCCTGTGGTAAATGCTACTACTGTAAAAAAGGAATTTATGCCCACTGTGAAGACGAAGGGGGTTGGATTTTCGGTCACTTGATTGACGGTATGCAGGCTGAGTATCTACGTGTCCCTCATGCAGATAACACTCTTTACCATACTCCAGAAGACTTGTCAGATGAAGCCTTGGTTATGCTATCAGACATTTTGCCTACTGGGTATGAAATTGGTGTCTTGAAAGGAAAAGTGGAACCTGGTTGCAGCGTAGCCATTATTGGTTCAGGTCCAGTTGGTTTAGCAGCTCTTTTGACAGCTCAATTCTATTCACCAGCTAAATTGATTATGGTGGACTTAGACGATAACCGCTTGGAAACTGCTGTATCATTTGGTGCGACTCATAAGATTAATTCTTCAGACCCTGAAAAAGCGATTAAAGAAATTTATGATTTGACAGATGGCCGTGGTGTAGATGTTGCTATCGAAGCTGTTGGTATTCCTGCAACATTTGATTTCTGTCAAAAAATTATCGGTGTAGACGGAACAGTTGCTAACTGTGGTGTACATGGTAAACCAGTTGAATTCGATTTAGATAAACTTTGGATTCGCAACATCAATGTAACAACTGGTTTGGTATCTACAAATACAACTCCACAATTGTTGAAAGCACTTGAAAGTCATAAGATTGAACCAGAAAAATTGGTAACTCACTATTTCAAACTCAGTGAAATTGAAAAAGCCTATGAAGTTTTCAGTAAAGCAGCAGACCACCATGCAATTAAGGTCATCATCGAAAACGATATTTCAGAAGCTTAAGTAGTAAAAACATTTTGGAACATAAGCAAATAGAAATTCAGTCATCCATCAGATGGCTGGATTTTTTATCTGGAAATTAAGAAATGAGCATATTTCTTTCCTTGTTTAGCGGAATTGGTTATAATATACGGTACAAAGGAATGAATGAATATGTATCGTGTTATAGAAATGTACGGAGATTTTGAACCTTGGTGGTTCTTAGAAGGTTGGGAAGAAGATATTGTAGCAAGTAAGAAATTTGACCAGTATTATGATGCTCTCAAATACTACAAAACTTGCTGGTTTAGATTGGAACAAGAATCCCCTCTTTATAAAAGTAGAAGTGACTTGATGACTATTTTTTGGGATCCAGAAGACCAACGCTGGTGTGATGAATGTGATGAGTATTTACAACAATACCATTCTTTGGCTCTTTTGCAGGATGAGCAGGTTATCCCAGATGAAAAACTACGTCCAGGCTATGAAAAACAAACAGGAAAGGAAAGGCACCGTTCTTGCCGTATGAAATTAAAATAGAGAAAAAGTAACTTTTTTGGAGTTGCTTTTTTTATTTTTCCAAATCTTTGCGAATAGTATAGGTGAGGAGGTAAGTATGGTTCAAGAAATTGCACAAGAAATCATTCGTTCGGCCCGGAAAAAAGGGGCGCAGGATATTTATTTTGTCCCTAAGCTAGACGCCTATGAGCTTCATATGAGAATAGGAGACGAGCGCTGTAAAATTGGTAGCTATGATTTTGAAAAGTTTGCAGCCGTCATCAGTCACTTTAAGTTTGTGGCAGGTATGAATGTTGGAGAAAAGCGACGTAGTCAACTTGGTTCCTGTGATTATGTCTATGACGATAAGATGGCGTCCCTACGTCTATCTACCGTAGGCGATTATCGAGGACATGAGAGTTTAGTAATTCGCTTGTTGCATGATGAGGAACAGGATTTGCATTTTTGGTTTCAGGATATTGAAGAACTGGGCAAGCAGTACAGGCAACGGGGACTCTATCTTTTTGCTGGTCCAGTCGGCAGCGGTAAGACAACATTAATGCACGAATTGGCTAAATCTCTCTTTAAAGGACAGCAAGTTATGTCCATTGAAGATCCAGTTGAGATCAAGCAGGACGACATGCTCCAATTGCAGTTGAACGAAGCAATCGGACTGACCTATGAAAATCTGATTAAGCTTTCCCTACGGCATCGTCCTGATCTCTTGATTATCGGAGAAATTCGGGACAGCGAAACGGCGCGTGCAGTAGTTAGAGCTAGTTTGACAGGTGCGACAGTCTTTTCAACCATTCATGCCAAGAGTATTCGAGGTGTTTATGAGCGCCTGTTGGAGTTGGGTGTGAGTGAGGAGGAATTGGCAGTCGTTCTGCAGGGAGTCTGCTATCAGAGATTAATCGGGGGAGGAGGAATCGTTGACTTTGCAAACAAAGACTATCAAGAACACCAGCCAACTAGCTGGAATGAACAGATTGACCAACTTCTTAAAGACGGACATATCACAAGTCTTCAGGCTGAAACGGAAAAAATTAGCTACAGCTAAGCAAAAAAATATCATCACCTTGTTTAACAATCTCTTTTCCAGCGGTTTTCATCTGGTGGAGACCATCTCCTTTTTAGATAGGAGTGCATTATTGGACAAGCAGTGTGTGACCCAGATGCGCACGGGCTTGTCTCAGGGGAAATCATTCTCAGAAATGATGGAAAGTTTAGGTTTTTCAAGTGCCATTGTCACTCAGTTATCCCTAGCTGAAGTCCATGGGAATCTTCACCTGAGTTTGGGAAAGATAGAAGAGTATCTAGATAATCTGGCCAAGGTCAAGAAAAAACTAATTGAGGTAGCGACCTATCCCTTGATTTTGCTGGGTTTTCTTCTTTTAATCATGCTGGGGCTACGGAACTACCTACTACCACAACTGGATAGTAGCAATATTGCCACTCAAATCATTGGCAATCTACCACAAATTTTTCTAGTAATGGTAGGGTTTGTTTCAGTAGGTGTCCTTTTAGCACTAACTTTTTATAAAAGAAGTTCTAAGATGCGCGTCTTTTCTATCTTAGCACGCCTTCCCTTTCTTGGAATCTTTGTGCAGACCTATTTGACAGCCTATTATGCGCGTGAGTGGGGGAATATGATTTCGCAGGGAATGGAGCTGACGCAGATTTTTCAGATCATGCAGGAACAAGGTTCCCAACTCTTTAAAGAAATCGGTCGAGACCTAGCTCAATCCTTACAAAATGGTTGCGAATTTTCTCAAACCATAGAAACCTATCCTTTCTTTAAAAAGGAGTTGAGTCTCATTATCGAGTATGGGGAAGTCAAGTCCAAGCTGGGTAGTGAGTTGGAAATCTATGCTGAAAAAACTTGGGAAGCTTTTTTTACCCGAGTCAACCGCACCATGAATCTGGTGCAGCCACTGGTTTTTATCTTTGTGGCTCTGATTATTGTTTTACTTTATGCGGCAATGCTCATGCCCATGTATCAAAATATGGAGGTAAATTTCTAAAATGAAAAAAATGATGACATTCTTGAAAAAAGCGAAGGTTAAAGCTTTTACACTTGTGGAGATGTTGGTGGTCTTGCTCATTATCAGTGTGCTTCTCTTACTCTTTGTACCTAATTTGACCAAGCAAAAAGAAGCAGTCAATGACAAAGGAAAAGCAGCTGTTGTTAAGGTGGTGGAAAGTCAGGCAGAACTTTATAGTTTGAATAAAAATGAAGAGGCTACTCTAAGCAAATTACAAGCAGATAATCGCATCACAGAAGAGCAAGCTAAAGCTTATAAAGAATATCATGCAAAACAAAATAAGACTCAAACGGTCGCGGATTAAGGCCTTTACCATGCTGGAAAGCCTCTTGGTTTTGGGCCTTGTGAGTATCCTTGCCTTGGGCTTGTCCGGCTCTGTTCAGTCCACTTTTGCGGCGGTAGAGGAGCAGATTTTCTTTATGGAGTTTGAAGAACTCTATCGGGAAACTCAAAAACGCAGTGTAGCTAGTCAGCAAAAGACTAGTCTAAACTTAGATGGGCAGACGATCAGTAATGGCAGTCAAAAGCTGACAGTTCCTAAAGGAATTCAGGCACCATCGGGACAAAGTATCACATTTGACCGAGCTGGGGGCAATTCGTCCTTGGATAAGGTTGAATTTCAGACCAGTAAAGGAAAGATTCGCTATCAGTTATATATAGGAAATGGAAAAATTAAACGCATTAAGGAAACAAAAAATTAGGGCAGTGATTTTACTGGAAGCAGTAGTTGCTTTAGCTATCTTTGCTAGCATTGCTACCCTTCTTTTGGGTCAAATTCAGAAAAATAGGCAGGAAGAAGCAAAAATCCTGCAAAAGGAAGAAGTTGTGCGTGTAGCTAAGATGGCCCTGCAGACAGGTCAAAATCAGGTAAACATCAACGGAGTTGAGATTCAGGTGTTTTCTAGTGAAAAGGGATTGGAGGTTTATCATGGTTCAGAACAGTTGTTGGCTATCAAAGAGCCATAAGGTTAAGGCTTTTACCTTGTTAGAATCCCTGATTGCCCTTATTGTCATCAGTGGAAGCTTACTTCTCTTTCAAGCCATGAGTCAGCTCCTCATTTCAGAAGTTCGCTACCAGCAACAAAGCGAGCAAAAAGAGTGGCTCTTGTTTGTGGATCAGCTAGAGTCAGAATTAGACCGTTCGCAGTTTGAAAAAGTGGAAGGCAACCGCATTTATATGAAGCAGGATGGTAAGGAAATTGCGATAGGCAAGTCTAAATCGGACGATTTTCGGAAAACCGATGCCGGTGGACGAGGTTATCAGCCCATGGTTTATGGCCTCAAATCAGCTCAGATTACAGAGGATAAGCAATTGGTTCGTTTTCGTTTCCAGTTTCAGAAAGGCTTAGAAAGGGAGTTCATCTATCGTGTGGAAAAAGAAAAAAGTTAAGGCAGGAGTTCTCCTCTATGCAGTCACCATTGCAGCCATTTTCAGCCTTTTATTGCAGTTCTATTTGAACCGACAAGTCGCCCACTATCAAGACTATGCTGTAAATAAAGAAAAGTTAATCGCTTTTGCCATGGCCAAGCGAACCAAAGATAAGGTTGAGCAAGAAAGTGGGGAACAGGTCTTTAATATAGGTCAGGTAAGCTATCAAAACAAGAAAACTGGCTTGGTGACGACGGTTCGTACGCCTAAGAGCCAATATGAGTTCTTATTTCCTTCAGTCAAAATCAAAGAAGAGAAAACGGATAAAAAGGAAAAGGTAGTGACTGATTCAAGTAATCAAGCAGAAAAAGAAAAAATCAGAAGAGAAGGTTGAAAAGAAAGAGAATTCCTAGCTAATCAAGCTACTTTGTGCTAAACTAAAAGCATGAAACATGATTTTAACCACAAAGCAGAAACTTTCGATTCACCTAAAAATATCTTCCTTGCAAACTTGGTTTGTCAAGCAGTCGAGAAACAGATTGCTCTTCTATCAGACAAAGAAATTTTGGATTTCGGTGGAGGGACGGGTCTGTTAACCTTACCCCTAGCCAAGCAGGCTAAGTCTGTCACTCTTGTAGACATTTCTGAGAAAATGCTGGAGCAAGCTCGTTTGAAAGCGGAGCAGCAAGACATCAAGAATATCCAGTTTTTGGAGCAAGATTTACTGAAAAATCCCTTGGAGCAAGAGTTTGACCTCATTGTTGTTTGTCGGGTTCTTCATCATATGCCTGATGTGGATGTGGCTCTCTCACTGTTTCATCAACATTTGAGGAAAGATGGACAACTCCTCATTGCTGATTTTACCAAGTCGGAAGCTAACCATCACGGCTTTGAATTGACTGAACTGGAAAAACAGCTAATTGAGAACCGTTTTTCATCTGTGCATAGTCAGATCCTCTATAGCGCTGAAGACTTGTTTCAAGGAAATTACTCAGAACTCTTTTTAACAGTAGCACAAAAATCACTCGCCTAGTCAGGGAGTGATTTTTCTATAAGGATGGAAAAAAGAAGGGAAATTTGATAAGATAGGAATATGGATTTTGAAAAAATTGAACAAGCTTATACGTATTTACTAGAGAATGTCCAAGTCATCCAAAGTGATTTGGCGACCAACTTTTATGACGCCTTGGTGGAGCAAAACAGCATCTATTTGGATGGTGAAACTGAGCTAAATCAGGTCAAGGAGAACAATCAAGCTCTTAAGCGTTTAGCACTTCGCAAAGAAGAGTGGCTCAAGACCTACCAGTTTCTCTTGATGAAGGCTGGGCAAACAGAACCCTTGCAGGCTAATCACCAGTTTACACCAGATGCTATTGCTTTACTTTTGGTGTTTATCGTGGAGGAGTTGTTTAAAGAGGAGGAAATTACTATCCTCGAAATGGGGTCTGGGATGGGAATTCTGGGAGCTACTTTCTTGACTTCGCTTGATAAAAAAGTGGATTACCTGGGAATAGAAGTAGATGATTTGCTGATTGATTTGGCAGCTAGCATGGCAGATGTGATTGGTTTGCAGGCTGGCTTTGTCCAAGGAGATGCCGTTCGTCCACAAATGCTCAAAGAAAGCGATGTGGTCATCAGCGACTTGCCCGTTGGCTATTATCCTGATGATGCCGTTGCTTCGCGTCATCAAGTTGCTTCTAGCCAAGAACATACCTACGCTCATCACTTGCTCATGGAACAAGGGCTTAAGTATCTCAAGTCAGATGGATATGCTATTTTTCTAGCTCCGAGTGATTTGTTGACCAGTCCTCAAAGTGATTTGTTGAAAGGGTGGTTGAAAGAGGAGGCAAGTCTAGTTGCCATGATTAGTCTGCCTGAAAATCTCTTTGCCAGTGCTAAACAATCCAAGACGATTTTTATCTTACAAAAGAAAACTGATATTACAGTAGAACCCTTTGTTTATCCACTTTCTAGCCTGCAAGATGCAAGTGTTTTAATGAAATTTAAAGAAAATTTTCAAAAATGGACTCAAGGTACTGAAATATAAAATAGATTTTGTTATAATAGATGAAAACGCTTAAAAGAGGAGTCTTGCTATGACAAAAACAATTGCAATCAATGCCGGAAGTTCAAGTTTGAAATGGCAATTATACTTAATGCCAGAAGAAAAAGTGTTAGCCAAAGGCTTGATTGAACGTATCGGTTTGAAAGATTCAATTTCAACTGTAAAATTTGATGGCCGTTCTGAACAACAAATTTTGGATATCGAAAATCACACACAAGCTGTTAAAATTTTATTGGATGACTTGATTCGTTTCGATATTATCAAGGCTTACGATGAGATTACAGGTGTTGGCCACCGTGTTGTGGCAGGTGGAGAATATTTCAAAGAATCAACAGTTGTTGAAGGGGATGTTTTAGAAAAAGTTGAAGAGTTGAGCTTGTTGGCTCCTCTCCACAATCCAGCTAATGCAGCAGGTGTTCGCGCCTTCAAAGAATTGTTGCCAGACATTACCAGTGTAGTTGTTTTTGATACTTCATTCCATACAAGTATGCCAGAGAAAGCTTATCGCTACCCTCTACCAACAAAATATTACACAGAAAACAAGGTTCGTAAATACGGTGCCCACGGTACAAGTCACCAGTTTGTAGCAGGAGAAGCAGCAAAACTTTTGGGACGTCCATTAGAAGACTTGAAATTGATTACTTGCCACATCGGTAATGGTGCATCTATTACAGCTGTTAAGGGAGGTCAATCCGTCGATACTTCAATGGGCTTCACTCCACTTGGTGGTGTGATGATGGGAACTCGTACAGGGGATGTTGACCCAGCTATCATTCCTTACTTAATGCAATATACAGAGGACTTTAACACACCTGAAGACATTAGCCGCGTCCTTAATCGTGAATCAGGGCTTATGGGTGTTTCAGGTAAATCTAGTGATATGCGTGATGTAATTGCTGCTATGGAAGAAGGGGACCACGATGCCACTTTGGCCTATGAAATGTATGTTGATCGCATTCAAAAACATATCGGTCAATACCTTGCAGTCCTAAATGGAGCAGATGCCATTATCTTCACAGCAGGTATCGGAGAAAATGCAGTTGCTGTACGTAAGGATGTTATCTCAGGAATTTCTTGGTTTGGTTGTGATGTTGATGATGAAAAGAACGTCTTCGGTGTGACAGGAGACATCTCAACAGAGGCAGCGAAAATTCGTGTTTTGGTTATTCCAACAGATGAAGAATTAGTCATTGCCCGTGACGTTGAACGTTTGAAAAAATAAGTAAAACTAGAAAAAATATTCCGTGCAAGGAGTTGGAAAAGTGATTTTTCCAACTTCTTTTTCTGATGAAATTGTTCAAAACCTTGCTATGATTGGCTTTTTTGAAAAATATGGTATAATAGTAGTAATTTAATAGATGGAGTTGAGTTTTGAAGAAAAACTTTCGTGTAAAAAGAGAGAAAGATTTTAAGGCGATTTTCAAGAAGGGGACAAGCTTTGCCAATCGCAAATTTGTTGTCTACCAATTAGAAAACCAGAAAAACCATTTTCGAGTAGGTCTATCAGTTAGCAAAAAACTGGGGAATGCAGTCACTAGAAATCAAATCAAGCGACGAATCAGACATATTATTCAGAATGCAAAAGGGAGTCTGGTAGAAGATGTCGATTTTGTTGTCATTGCTCGAAAAGGGGTCGAAACCTTGGAATACGCAGAGATGGAGAAAAATCTACTCCACGTATTAAAATTATCAAAGATTTACCAGGAAGGAAATGGGAGTGAAAAAGAAACTACAGTTGACTAGTTTGCTAGGTCTATCTCTATTTATCATGACAGCCTGTGCAACTAATGGGACAACTAGCGATATTACGGCAGATTCGACTGATTTTTGGAGTAAATTGGTTTACTTCTTTGCGGAAATCATTCGCTTTTTATCGTTTGATATTAGTATCGGAGTGGGGATTATTCTCTTTACAATCTTGATTCGTACAGTGCTCTTGCCAGTCTTTCAAGTGCAAATGGTGGCTTCTAGAAAAATGCAGGAAGCTCAACCACGCATTAAGGCACTTCGAGAACAATATCCGGGTCGAGATATGGAAAGCAGAACCAAGCTAGAGCAGGAAATGCGTAAAGTCTTTAAAGAAATGGGTGTCAGACAGTCGGATTCTCTTTGGCCGATTTTGATTCAGATGCCGCTTATCTTGGCCTTGTTCCAAGCTCTATCAAGGGTTGACTTTTTGAAGACAGGTCATTTCTTATGGATTAATCTTGGTGATGTGGATACAACATTCGTGCTTCCGATTTTAGCAGCAGTATTCACCTTTTTAAGTACTTGGTTATCCAATAAAGCCTTGTCTGAGCGTAACGGAACTACGACTGCGATGATGTACGGGATTCCAGTCTTGATCTTTATCTTTGGGGTTTATGCTCCGAGCGGAGTCGCTCTCTACTGGGCAGTGTCCAATGCTTATCAAGTTTTGCAAACCTATTTCCTGAACAATCCATTCAAGATTATCGCAGAGCGCGAGGCCGTGGTACAGGCACAAAAAGATTTGGAAAATAGAAAAAGAAAAGCCAAGAAAAAGGCTCAGAAAACGAAATAATAAGGAGGAATCTGGTAATGGTAGTATTTACAGGTTCAACTGTTGAAGAAGCAATCCAGAAAGGATTGAAAGAATTAGATATTCCAAGAATGAAGGCTCATATCAAAGTCATTTCTCGTGAGAAAAAAGGGTTTCTTGGCTTATTTGGTAAAAAACCAGCCCAAGTGGATATCGATGCTATTAGTGAAACGACAGTTGTAAAAGCAAACCAACAAGCTGTAAAGGGAGTTCCAAAGCAAATTAATGATTTGAATGAGCCTGTTAAAACAGTCAGTGAAGCAACTGTTGATTTGGGGCATGTTGTAGAAGCAATTAAAAAGATTGAAGAGGGAGGCCAAGGGGTTTCTGATGAAGTCAAGGCTGAAATCTTAAAACATGAAAGACATGCCAGCACTATCTTAGAAGAAACTGGTCACATTGAGATTTTAAATGAATTACAACTTGAAGAAACTGCTCTCGAAGGAGAAGTAGAAACTCCTAATATTGAAAGCCAAGCCGAGCAAACTGAAAGTCAAGAATTAAAAGATTTGGGCTTGAAGGTGGAGCCAAGCTTTGATATTGAACAAGTAGCTACGGAAGTAGCGACTTATGTCCAAACAATCATTGATGATATGGACGTTGAGGCGACGATTTCAAATGATTATAACCGTCGTAGCATCAATTTACAAATTGATACAAATGAGCCAGGGCGTATTATCGGTTACCATGGTAAAGTTTTGAAGGCCTTGCAACTATTGGCTCAAAATTATCTTTACAACCGCTATTCAAGAACCTTTTACATCACCATTAATGTCAATGATTACGTTGAACACCGTGCAGAAGTCTTGCAGACCTATGCTCAAAAATTGGCGACTCGTGTTTTAGAAGAAGGACGTAGTCATCAAACAGATCCTATGTCAAATAGCGAACGCAAGATCATCCATCGTATTATTTCACGTATGGATGGCGTGACCAGTTACTCTGAAGGTGATGAGCCAAATCGTTATGTTGTCGTAGATACAGAATAAGTAAAATCAGGGTTATCCTGATTTTTTGCTAACTGGAGGAGATTAAATTAATGTTGAATAAGATAAGAGACTATCTAGACTTTGCTGGTTTACAGTACCGTAATCCTGATAAAGCGGGAGAAGAACGAGAGAAAATGATGGCATTTCGCTACAAAGGTCAAGAGGCCAGAAAGGCTTTTACAGAGCTAGCCAAAGCCTTTCAAGCAAGCCATCCAGAATGGCAACTCCAACAGACTAGTCAGTGGATGAACCAAGCGCAGCGCTTGCGACCACATTTTTGGGTTTATCTACAGAGAGACGGACAAGTGACAGAACCTATGATGGCCTTACGTTTATATGGAAGTCCTTCTGATTTTGGTGTTTCACTAGAAGTGAGTTTTATTGAACGTAAGAAGGATGAGAAGACTCTAGGCAAGCAGGTTAAAGTTTTAGAAATTCCAACCGTTAAAGGGATTTATTATCTAGCCCACTCTGATGATCAAAGTCAACGGTGGGAGGCGAACGAAGAAAATCGTCAAATTTTAAGAAATAAACTATCCAATCAGGAAGTCCGAAAAGTTTTAGTTAAGGCAGATGTTTCTTTTATAGAAAATCAATCATTAGAAGTGATTTTAGAAAAATTAGATGAAGCTTATGAACGCTTACTTCCCTACTATCAGGCGACCAGAGAATAGAAAATAGATGACTTATATAGCGTCGAATTGTTTAATTGCTATTCTATGTATTTTTTCATATAATAGTAAAATAGAATGTGTGATTCAATAATCACCTCAAATAGAAAGGAAATTCTATGTCAAATCTATCTGTTAATGCAATTCGTTTCCTAGGTATTGACGCTATCAACAAAGCCAACTCAGGTCACCCAGGTGTTGTTATGGGAGCGGCTCCGATGGCTTACAGCCTCTTTACAAAACAACTTCGTATCAATCCAGCTCAACCCAACTGGATTAACCGTGACCGTTTTATTCTTTCAGCAGGTCATGGTTCAATGCTTCTTTATGCCCTTCTTCACCTTTCTGGCTTTGAAGATGTTAGTATGGATGAGATCAAGAGCTTCCGTCAATGGGGTTCAAAAACACCAGGTCACCCAGAATTTGGTCATACAGCAGGAATTGATGCTACAACAGGTCCTTTAGGTCAAGGGATTTCAACTGCCACTGGTTTTGCCCAGGCAGAACGTTTCTTGGCAGCCAAATATAACCGCGAAGGCTACAATATCTTTGACCACTATACTTACGTTATCTGTGGAGACGGAGACTTGATGGAAGGTGTCTCAAGTGAGGCTGCTTCATACGCAGGTTTGCAAAAGCTAGATAAGTTGGTTGTCCTTTATGATTCAAATGACATCAACTTGGATGGTGAGACAAAGGATTCCTTTACAGAAAGTGTTCGTGACCGTTACAATGCTTACGGTTGGCATACAGCCTTGGTTGAAGATGGAACAGACTTGGAAGCAATCCATGCAGCTATCGAAACAGCTAAAGCTTCAGGCAAACCATCTTTGATTGAAGTGAAGACTGTTATTGGATACGGTTCTCCAAACAAACAGGGAACTAATGCCGTACACGGTGCTCCTCTTGGAGCAGATGAAACTGCAGCAACTCGTCAAGCCCTTGGTTGGGACTACGAACCATTTGAAATCCCAGAACAAGTATATGCTGATTTCAAAGAACATGTTGCAGACCGTGGTGCATCAGCTTATGAAGCATGGGCAAAACTAGTCGCAGATTACAAAGAAGCGCATCCAGAATTGGCTGCAGAAGTGGAAGCAATTATCGAAGGGCGCGATCCAGTTGAAGTGACTCCAGCAGACTTCCCAGCATTAGAAAATGGCTTCTCTCAAGCAACTCGTAACTCGAGTCAGGATGCTTTGAACGTTGTGGCAGCTAAGTTACCAACCTTCTTAGGTGGATCAGCTGACCTAGCTCACTCAAACATGACTTATATCAAGACTGATGGACTTCAAGATGATACCAATCGCTTGAACCGTAACATTCAGTTTGGTGTTCGTGAATTTGCTATGGGAACGATCTTGAACGGGATGGCCCTTCACGGTGGACTTCGTGTATACGGTGGAACTTTCTTCGTCTTCTCTGACTATGTGAAGGCAGCTGTTCGCTTGTCAGCCTTACAAGGACTTCCTGTGACTTATGTCTTTACCCACGATTCAATCGCAGTCGGGGAAGACGGTCCAACGCACGAACCAGTTGAGCACTTAGCAGGTCTTCGTGCCATGCCAAATCTGAATGTTTTCCGTCCAGCAGATGCGCGTGAAACGCAAGCAGCTTGGTACCTTGCAGTGACAAGTGAGAAAACACCAACCGCCCTTGTCTTGACCCGTCAAAACTTGACTGTTGAAGAAGGAACAGACTTTGATAAAGTTGCTAAAGGTGCTTATGTTGTCTATGAAAATGCAGCCGACTTTGATACCATCTTGATTGCAACAGGATCAGAGGTTAATCTTGCTGTCTCAGCTGCCAAAGAATTGGCTAGTCAAGGCGCAAAAGTCCGCGTAGTCAGCATGCCATCTACAGATGTCTTTGATAAACAAGATGCAGCATACAAGGAAGAAATTCTTCCAAATGCAGTTCGCCGTCGTGTTGCAGTTGAAATGGGTGCAACTCAAAACTGGTACAAATACGTTGGTCTTGATGGCGCCGTTCTCGGTATTGATACCTTCGGAGCCTCTGCACCAGCACCAAAAGTATTGGCAGAATATGGCTTTACAGTTGAAAATCTTGTAAAAGTCGTTCAAAACTTGAAATAATTCTAAAAATCAGGGCGCAAGCTCTGGTTTTTTCTTACTAGAAAAGCAAGGTACAATCTTGTAAAAGTAGCTGAAATTTGATATAGTAGTCCTATGTAAAAGACAAAGGAGAATATAATGGAATCACAATATACATTTTTAATCATTCTTGTGGCTATGGTGGGCTTGATGTTCTTTACGCAACGCTCTCAAAAGAAACAAGCACAAAAACGTATGGAAAGCTTGAATAAATTACAAAAAGGCTATGAAGTTATTACAATCGGTGGACTTTATGGAACAGTCGATGAAGTAGATACAGAAAAGAAAACAATTGTTCTTGATGTAGATGGGGTTTACTTGACTTTTGAACTAGCTGCTATCAAGACCGTATTACCACTTAAAGAAACAGCTTCACTCGAAGGTGCGATTGAAAAATAAGACGGGATCACGAACTCCCGTTTTTCTATAAAAGAAAGGAATGGGATGAAAAAACTAGTTTTTGTCTGTCTGGGAAATATTTGCCGTAGTCCTATGGCCGAGTTTGTTATGAAATCAATGACAGATAATTATGAAATCCAAAGTCGAGCGACTTCCTCTTGGGAACATGGCAATCCGATTCATAAGGGAACTCAAGGGATTTTTCAACAGTATGAGATTCCTTATGAAAAAGGCAAGACATCGCTTCAGATTAGTAAGGAAGATTTTGAAGCCTTTGATTATATTATCGGCATGGATGCTTCAAATGTTTCTGACTTACGTCAGATGTGTCCAGCAGACTGTCAAGATAAGATTTACTCATTCGCATCTGAAAGTGTTCCAGATCCTTGGTATACAGGAGATTTTGAGGAAACCTATCGACGTGTTCAAGAGGGTTGTCAAGCTTGGTTAGAACGTTTAGAAAAGGAGAGTGAAGGTGGAAAATCTTAAGAATTTTTACGAAAAGTATCGTGTCTATCTGACTCGTCCACGTTTAGAGCTTTTGGCAGTAGTTACGATTGTTTTTTGTGCTGTGCTCGTCTTTTTTCTAAATATTCCCGGAAAAGGTGTTCTAAAGCTTGATAATGGAACCATTGTTTACGACGGTAGTCTTGTCCGTGGTAAAATGAATGGCCAAGGAACCATCACCTTCCAAAATGGAGACCAATATACAGGTGGTTTCAACAATGGAGCTTTCAACGGAAAAGGTACCTTTCAATCTAAAGAAGGCTGGACCTACGAAGGTGATTTTGTAAATGGTCAGGCTGAAGGACAAGGAAAACTAACAACAGAACAAGAAGTCGTTTATGAGGGGACTTTTAAACAAGGCGTTTTTCAACAAAAATAAGGCCTCCTTATCAAAGGAGGTATTGTTAGTATCAAAAAGTAAGCGCTTACCTGCAAATTCCTTTCTTTCCAAGCCCCCTTCCAAGTAAGTTTGTGAAATAAAAAAATTTGAAATAAATTTCACAAACTTTAAAGAAAAAACTTGATAAGTAAAGAAAACAATAAAAAATTCACAAACAATAAAAAATTCTTTGTGAAATGTCTATGAAACTGTTTACAAAGTTAAAATAATACGTTATAATTAACTTGTGAAAAAATTAACAAAGGATATCGATCCTTGAAAGCTATGGAGGAAAATATGGCTGATAAAAAAACTGTGACACCAGAAGAAAAGAAACTCGCTGCTGAAAAGCATGTCGACGGCTTGGTGCAAAAAGCTTTAGTTGCTCTTGAGGAAATGCGTAAACTCGACCAAGAACAGGTCGACTACATCGTAGCTAAAGCGTCAGTGGCAGCTTTGGATGCCCACGGAGAATTGGCTATACATGCCTATGAAGAAACAGGACGTGGTGTATTTGAAGACAAAGCAACTAAGAACTTGTTTGCTTGTGAACACGTAGTAAACAACATGCGCCACACTAAAACAGTTGGCGTTATCGAAGAAGACGATGTAACAGGTTTGACTCTTATTGCTGAACCAGTTGGCGTTGTTTGTGGTATCACTCCAACAACAAACCCAACATCAACAGCAATCTTTAAGGCTTTGATTTCATTGAAGACACGTAATCCAATTGTCTTTGCCTTCCACCCATCAGCTCAAGAATCATCAGCTCATGCAGCTCAAATCGTTCGTGATGCTGCGATTAAAGCAGGAGCTCCTGAAAACTGTGTACAGTGGATTACTGAACCATCTATGGAAGCAACTAGTGCGCTTATGAACCACGAAGGTATTGCAACAATCCTTGCAACAGGTGGTAATGCCATGGTTAAAGCGGCTTACTCATGTGGTAAACCAGCTCTTGGGGTAGGTGCCGGAAACGTTCCAGCTTATGTTGAAAAATCAGCTAACATCCGCCAGGCTGCACACGATATCGTCATGTCTAAATCATTTGACAACGGTATGGTCTGTGCCTCTGAACAAGCGGTTATCATTGATAAAGAAATTTACGATGAATTTGTAGCAGAGTTCAAATCATATCACACTTACTTTGTAAACAAAAAAGAAAAAGCACTTCTTGAAGAATTCTGCTTCGGCGTGAAAGCAAACAGCAAAAACTGTGCTGGTGCAAAATTGAACGCTGACATAGTTGGTAAACCAGCAACTTGGATTGCAGAGCAAGCAGGATTTACAGTTCCAGAAGGAACAAACATTCTTGCTGCAGAATGTAAAGAAGTTGGTGAAAACGAGCCATTGACTCGTGAAAAATTGTCACCAGTTATCGCAGTTTTGAAATCTGAAAGCCGTGAAGATGGTATTACTAAGGCTCGTCAAATGGTTGAATTTAACGGTCTTGGACACTCAGCAGCCATCCACACAGCTGATGAAGAATTGACTAAAGAATTTGGTAAAGCTGTTAAAGCTATTCGTGTTATCTGTAACTCACCTTCTACTTTCGGTGGTATCGGGGACGTTTACAATGCCTTCTTGCCATCATTGACACTCGGATGTGGTTCTTACGGACGCAACTCAGTTGGGGATAACGTTAGTGCCATTAACCTCTTGAATATCAAAAAAGTCGGAAGACGGAGAAATAACATGCAATGGATGAAACTTCCTTCAAAAACATACTTTGAACGTGATTCAATTCAATACCTTCAAAAATGTCGTGACGTTGAACGTGTCATGATCGTTACTGACCATGCCATGGTAGAGCTTGGTTTCCTTGATCGTATCATCGAACAACTTGATCTTCGTCGCAATAAGGTTGTTTACCAAATCTTTGCTGATGTAGAACCAGATCCAGATATCACTACAGTTGAACGTGGTACTGAAATCATGCGTGCTTTCAAACCAGATACAATCATCGCTCTTGGTGGTGGATCTCCAATGGATGCTGCTAAAGTAATGTGGCTCTTCTATGAACAACCAGAAGTGGACTTCCGTGACCTTGTTCAAAAATTCATGGATATCCGTAAACGTGCCTTCAAATTCCCATTGCTTGGTAAGAAGACTAAATTCATCGCGATCCCAACTACATCTGGTACAGGATCTGAAGTAACGCCATTTGCCGTTATCTCTGATAAAGCAAACAACCGTAAATACCCAATCGCTGACTACTCATTGACACCAACTGTGGCAATCGTAGACCCTGCCTTAGTATTGACAGTTCCTGGATTTGTAGCTGCTGATACTGGTATGGACGTATTGACTCACGCAACTGAAGCTTACGTATCACAAATGGCTAGCGACTACACTGACGGTCTTGCGCTTCAAGCTATCAAACTTGTATTCGAAAACCTTGAAAGCTCAGTTAAGAATGCAGATTTCCATTCACGTGAGAAAATGCATAACGCTTCAACAATCGCTGGTATGGCCTTTGCCAATGCCTTCTTAGGTATTTCTCACTCAATGGCCCATAAGATTGGTGCGCAATTCCACACAATCCACGGTCGTACAAATGCAATCTTGCTCCCATACGTTATCCGCTACAACGGTACACGTCCAGCTAAGACAGCAACATGGCCTAAGTACAACTACTACCGTGCAGATGAGAAGTACCAAGACATCGCTCGTATGCTTGGACTTCCAGCTTCTACTCCAGAAGAAGGTGTGGAATCTTACGCAAAAGCTGTCTACGAACTTGGTGAGCGCGTAGGTATCCAGATGAACTTCAAAGCACAAGGTATCGACGAAAAAGAATGGAAAGAACATTCACGTGAATTGGCCTTCCTTGCTTACGAAGACCAATGTTCACCTGCTAACCCACGCCTTCCAATGGTTGACCATATGCAAGAAATCATCGAAGATTCTTACTATGGCTACAAAGAAAGACCAGGACGCCGTAAATAATTGTTATCAGCCTAGAGGCAGGAATTTCCTGTCTCTTTTTTGTAAAATTGAAAGATTGAAAATAATTTTTAGCTTTTCTATTTTCACTTTTCATTTTAAAAGGAAACCGGTAAATGACTAGGTAGACAAAGAAAGACAGCAGTATAGGCTTTCAAAGGAGAAAGAAAAATAAGTGAGGTGTAGACAAAAAACAACGCCCGTACTTGCAATTCAACTCAAATAGTTATATAATAGGTTTGTTGAAAGGTGATTTGTAGTGATTCAAGTTACTCTTTTCACAATAAAAATTTCATGATTTTCATAAGGAGGAAATCACTAATGGTAGTTAAAGTTGGTATTAACGGTTTCGGACGTATCGGTCGTCTTGCTTTCCGCCGTATCCAAAACGTAGAAGGTGTTGAAGTTACTCGCATCAACGACCTTACAGATCCAGTTATGCTTGCACACTTGTTGAAATATGACACAACTCAAGGTCGTTTCGACGGAACTGTGGAAGTTAGAGAAGGTGGATTTGAAGTTAACGGTAAATTCATCCGTGTTTCTGCTGAACGTGATCCAGAACAAATCGACTGGGCTAACGACGGTGTAGAAATCGTTCTTGAAGCTACTGGTTTCTTTGCTAAGAAAGCAGCTGCTGAAAAACACTTGCACCCAGGTGGAGCTAAGAAAGTTGTTATTACTGCTCCTGGTGGAAACGACGTTAAAACAGTTGTATTCAACACTAACCACGATGTTCTTGATGGTACTGAAACAGTTATCTCAGGTGCTTCATGTACTACAAACTGCTTGGCTCCTATGGCTAAAGCTCTTCAAGACAACTTTGGTGTTGTTGAAGGATTGATGACTACTATCCACGCTTACACTGGTGACCAAATGATCCTTGACGGACCACACCGTGGTGGTGACCTTCGCCGTGCTCGCGCTGGTGCTGCAAACATCGTTCCTAACTCAACTGGTGCTGCAAAAGCTATCGGTCTTGTAATCCCAGAATTGAACGGTAAACTTGACGGATCTGCACAACGCGTTCCAACTCCAACTGGATCAGTTACTGAATTGGTAGCTGTTCTTGAAAAGAACGTTACTGTTGATGAAGTGAACGCAGCTATGAAAGCAGCTTCAAACGAATCATACGGTTACACAGAAGATCCAATCGTATCTTCAGATATCGTAGGGATGTCTTACGGTTCATTGTTTGACGCAACTCAAACTAAAGTTCTTGACGTTGACGGTAAACAATTGGTTAAAGTTGTATCATGGTACGACAACGAAATGTCATACACTGCACAACTTGTTCGTACTCTTGAATACTTCGCAAAAATCGCTAAATAATTCATGAGTCGATAAAAAGCAAGGCCTATTGGTCTTGCTTTTCTTATATGGAAAAATGGATGACACAATCATCCATTCTTTTTTAATTCTCTTTCGAAAGTATCTGAAAGTGCATTGAAGCTTAATTTCTCTAATGTAAGCGGATGGGTAAAGGACAGTCGAAAGGCGTGGAGCATAAGCCGACTTGTTTTTGATTTACTATTATAGAGAGGGTCACCCAGGATAGGAAGATTATGATGCGAAAGGTGCACACGAATCTGATGGGTTCGCCCTGTCTTTAGCTTGCAACGAACCAAGGAAGTTTTGTTTGGAAATTGCTTTAATCTGCTTACATGTGTTTCAGCATATTGTCCATTTTTTGTATCAACTATTCGCTTTCTGCGATCATGGCGATCACGTCCAATTTTGTCTTTGAAAACAAGTTCTTTGCTGTTGATATGTCCGTCGACCTGTGCCCAATATTCCCTAGAAATCTCTTTTTTCTCCAGTAAGCGATTGAGAATAGGCAGGATAAAAGGATTTTTGGCAAAGAGAACCAAACCACTGGTTTCCATGTCCAGACGATGAACGACATAGCAGGTTTGGCCAACATAGGCACTGACATGGTTAAGAAGGGCGATTTCGTTTGGCTGATTACCATGCGTTTTCATCCCCTCTGGTTTGTTGACAATAATCAAGTGTTGATCTTGATAAACCTCTTGAACGAGGTCAGGATTGCCCCAAGGGATTTCTTTTTCGGGATAATCTTCCTTGTCAAAAGTTAACTGGCAAATATCTCCAGGATTCACCACCACGTTCCAGCGAACTTCTCGCTGATTAATCAAAATGTGTTTCTTGATTCTCAAAAAATGACGGATTTTTCTAGGGATGAGGAGTTGTTCCTCAAGTAATTGCTTTACCGTCATTTGAGGTAGAGAGTCTGGTAATGTAAATGTGAATTTCATACAGATATTGTAACAAAAAAAGCCCTATTTTGATAGGAAATAGCTAAATTCTTGTCTTCCTATGATGAAGATGATAAAATAAACGCATGAAATTAGATAAATTATTCGAGAAATTTCTTTCTCTTTTTAAAAAAGAAACAAGTGAACTAGAGGACTCTGATTCTACTAGCTTACGTCGCTCTCGTAGTGATCGAAAAAAATTAGCCCAAGTAGGTCCAATTCGAAAATTCTGGCGTCGCTATCATCTAACAAAGATTGTCCTTATACTAGGTTTGAGTGCAAGCTTGCTAGTTGGAACCTATTTGTTTGCTGTAGCCAAGTCAACCAATGTCAATGATTTGCAAAATGCCTTGAAAACTCGAACTCTCATTTTTGACCGTGAAGAAAAGGAGGCTGGTGCCTTGTCTGGTCAAAAAGGAACCTATGTTGAATTGACTGATATCAGTAAAAATTTGCAGAATGCCGTTATTGCGACAGAAGACCGTTCTTTTTATAAAAATGACGGGATTAACTATGGTCGTTTCTTCTTGGCTATTGTAACTGCTGGTCGTTCAGGTGGTGGTTCTACTATTACCCAACAGCTGGCTAAAAACGCCTATCTGTCACAGGATCAAACTGTTGAGAGAAAAGCGAAAGAATTTTTCCTTGCTTTAGAATTAACCAAAAAATATAGTAAGGATCAAATTCTAACCATGTACCTTAACAACGCTTATTTTGGAAATGGTGTGTGGGGTGTAGAAGATGCGAGTAAGAAATACTTTGGAGTTTCTGCATCAGAAGTGAGTTTAGATCAAGCTGCTACTCTGGCAGGGATGCTCAAAGGGCCGGAACTGTATAATCCCTTGAATTCTGTAGAAGATTCTACCAATCGGCGCGATACTGTCTTGCAAAATATGCTTGCAGCGGGTTACATTGATAAAAATCAAGAAACCGAAGCTGCAGAAGTTGATATGACTTCGCAATTACACGATAGGTATGAAGGAAAAATCTCAGATTACCGCTATCCTTCTTACTTTGATGCGGTGGTTAATGAAGCTGTTTCCAAGTATAATCTAACAGAGGAAGAGATTGTCAATAATGGCTACCGCATTTATACAGAGCTGGACCAAAACTATCAAGCAAATATGCAGGTTGTCTATGAAAATACAGCTCTATTTCCTAGGGCAGAGGATGGAACATTTGCTCAATCAGGAAGTGTAGCTCTCGAACCGAAAACAGGTGGAGTTCGTGGAGTTGTCGGTCAGGTTGCTGGCAATGATAAAACTGGATTCCGGAATTTCAACTATGCAACTCAATCAAAACGTAGCCCTGGTTCTACAATTAAGCCTTTAGTTGTTTATACGCCTGCAGTTGAAGCTGGCTGGGCTTTGAATAAGCGGTTGGATAACCATACCATGCAGTATGACAGCTATAAGGTTGATAACTATGCAGGGATCAAAACGAGTCGAGAAGTTCCTATGTATCAAGCCTTGGCAGAATCGCTTAATCTGCCTGCTGTTGCCACTGTTAATGACTTGGGTGTTGACAAGGCTTTTGAGGCGGGCGAAAAATTCGGACTCAACATGGAAAAGGTCGATCGTGTTCTTGGTGTAGCCTTGGGAAGTGGTGTCGAAACCAACCCTCTGCAAATGGCTCAAGCATATGCTGCCTTTGCAAATGAAGGTTTAATGCCGGAAGCTCATTTTATTAGTAGAATTGAAAATGCTAGTGGTCAGGTCATTGCGAGCCATAAAAATTCACAAAAACGGGTGATTGATAAGTCTGTAGCTGACAAGATGACCAGTATGATGTTGGGAACATTTACAAACGGAACAGGTATTAGTTCATCACCTGCAGACTATGTCATGGCAGGAAAAACTGGAACAACTGAAGCTGTTTTCAATCCTGAATACACAAGTGACCAGTGGGTAATTGGTTATACTCCGGATGTAGTGATTAGTCACTGGCTTGGTTTTCCTACCACTGATGAAAGCCACTATCTAGCAGGATCTACTTCAAACGGTGCAGCCCATGTCTTTAGAAACATTGCCAATACCATTTTACCTTATACGCCAGGAAGTACCTTTACAGTTGAAAATGCGTATAAGCAAAATGGAATTGCACCAGCCAATACAAGAAATCAAGTACAGAGTAATGAAGAAAATCAGGCGGATAATAGTCTTTCTGATATTAGAAGTCGTGCACAAAATCTGGTAGATGAGGCTAGCCGTGCCATCTCGGATGCTAAAATTAAGGAAAAGGCTCAAACGATATGGGATTCGGTAGTCAATCTATTTCGTTAAGATGCTTGTCAAAGCCTAGCTTTCTTGTTATAATAGATAAGATGGAGGCGTTATGGCATTAAAAAAAGCAAGCCTAGCTTGTGCGGTTTGTGGTTCGAGAAACTATTCAATCAAGATCAGCGGAAACCCCAAGCCAACACGACTAGAAGTAAATAAATTTTGTAAACATTGTGGTAAGTACACTACACACAGAGAAACGAGATAGGAGAGAGCGATGCGTTTTATTGGAGATATTTTTAGACTTCTTAAAGACACAACATGGCCAACTCGCAAGGAAAGCTGGAGAGATTTTCGTTCTATCATGGAATACACTGCTTTCTTTGTTGTGATTATTTATATTTTTGACAAGTTGATTGTTTCAGGTTTGATTCGATTTATTAACATTTTTTAGAAGACCTGTGGAGTTATTCACGCTAGAAATCTTCTATTATGAAAGGAAGTATCATGGATAGTTTTGATAAAGGATGGTTTGTCTTACAAACCTATTCTGGTTATGAAAATAAGGTAAAAGAAAATCTATTACAACGTGCACAAACCTACAATATGTTGGATAATATTTTACGTGTTGAAATTCCAACACAAACAGTGCAAGTTGAAAAAAATGGAAAGAGAAAAGAAGTAGAAGAAAATCGCTTTCCAGGTTATGTTCTTGTGGAAATGGTGATGACAGATGAAGCTTGGTTTGTTGTTCGAAACACACCAAACGTTACAGGATTTGTCGGATCTCACGGAAATAGATCAAAACCAACTCCATTATTGGAACAAGAAATCCGTGATATCTTGATTTCTATGGGACAAACTGTACAAGAGTTTGATATTCATGTTGAAGTTGGTCAAACTGTACGTATCATTGATGGTGCTTTTGCAGACTATACTGGTAAGATTACAGAGATTGATAACAATAAAGTGAAGATGATTATCTCTATGTTTGGTAATGACACAGTTGCAGAAGTAAACCTAAACCAAATTGCAGAATTATAACCCTGAGAGAGGCATGTCCTCTCTTTTTTGTGCAGTTGAGACGGTGTAGGGAACAGAACGGAGAAAAGAACCGAATTAGCTTTTTTATTTGTTAGACTGTATCTAGAAAGGGGGACGTTATGTTTAAAGAATTATATGAAGAAGTCCAGGGGATTGTATATAAGTGTAGAAATGAATATTACCTTCATTTATGGGAACTATCGGATTGGGACCAAGAGGGGATGATTTGCTTACATGAATTGATTAGTAGAGAAGAAGGAATAATAGAAGATATTCCTCGTTTAAGGAAATATTTTAAGACTAAGTTCCGGAATCGAATTCTAGACTATATCCGTAAGCAAGAAAGTCAGAAGCGTAGATATGATAAAGAACCCTATGAAGAAGTAGGTGAGATTAGTCATCGTATCAGTGAGGGAGGTCTGTGTCTAGATGATTATTATCTCTTTCATGAGACA
>JAWFOO010000017.1:0-41047 GCA_032511625.1 Streptococcus mitis
GCAATTGACGCAGCAACGGACAATGCAGGAGTAGCAACAGCTCAAACAGACGGTATAGCAGCAATTGAAGCTGTAACCCCAACAGTAGCAGTTAAAGCAAATGTGCGTAAAGAATCTAAAGAATTGCCAAATACAGGTACAGCAGATTCTACTGTAGCTATGGTAGCAGCTGCCGCAAGTGCAGTACTTGGTCTAGGTCTTGTAGGCCGTCGTCGTAAAGAAGATGAAGAAGTATAATTTATATATGAACTAATCTAATCTTTTAGTAAAATTTGTATTTGATTTTATAGCTTATATAGAATTTCTTAAAAAATCTCCTAGTAGTCCATTGATTGCTAGGAGATTTTGTTTCTTTGTCAATTATATAAGGTATCGAAACTGGAATAGTAGGACATGACTTCTGAAGCATTGTTAGAAATTAATTTGACTTTCCTAATATCTTAGTTCACATCTTCGATAATTAAAAATACGATTATTAATTTTTACGAATAATATAGAAAAGGAGGGAAATCATGTTTGTTGCGAGAGATGCTAGGGGACAGTTGGTAAATGTGTTAGAGGATAGGCTCGAGAAACAAGCATATACCTGCCCCGCTTGTGGAGGTCAGCTCCGTTTGCGTCAAGGATCAAGTGTACGGACCCATTTTGCCCATAAATCTTTAAAAGACTGTGATTTTTCATTTGAAAATGAAAGCCCAGAACACTTGACAAATAAGGAAGTCCTCTATCAGTGGTTGAAAAAAGAGACAGAGGTACAATTAGAACATCCCCTTCCAGAGCTTAAACAGATTGCGGATGTGTTTGTAAATGGCAATCTAGCTCTAGAAGTTCAGTGTAGTCCTCTGCCTCAAAAAGTTCTTAAAGAGCGCAGTGAGGGCTATCGTAGTCAGGGGTACCAAGTACTGTGGTTGCTGGGTCAAAAACTGTGGCTCAAAGACCGCTTAACCCGTCTGCAACAAGGTTTTCTCTATTTCAGTCAAAATATGGGCTTTTATGTTTGGGAATTAGACAAGGAAAAACAAGTTTTGAGACTCAAATACCTGATTCACCAAGATTTTCGAGGTAAACTCCATTATCAAATCAAGGAATTTCCCTATGGTCAAGCTGGTTTACTGGAAATATTGCGTCTTCCCTATAAGAAACAAAAAATTTCTCATTTTACAGTTTCTCAGGACAAGGACATCTGTCGCTATATTCGACAACAACTGTATTACCAAAATCCCTATTGGATGAAAGAACAAGCAGAAGCCTATCAAAAGGGAGAAAATCTCCTGACTTATGGACTAAAAGAATGGTATCCACAAATTCGGCCACTAGTAGGCAAATTTTTCCAGATTGAGCAAGATTTGACCAACTATTATCAGCACTTTTACACCTATTACCAAGAAAATCCTCAAAATGATTGGCAAAAGCTCTATCCACCAGCCTTTTATCAGCAATATTTCTTAAAAAATATGGTAGAATAGAAAGGATGGAGGAATCTAATGGTATTACAAAGACATGAAATAAATGAAAAAGATACATGGGATCTATCAACGATCTACCCAACTGACCAGGCTTGGGAAGAAGCCTTAAAAGATATAACAGAACAATTGGAGACAGTAGCCCAGTATGAAGGCCATCTCCTGGATAGTGCGGATAGTATACTCGAAATTACTGAATTTTCTCTTGAAATGGAACGCCAAATGGAGAAGCTTTACGTTTATGCTCATATGAAGAATGACCAAGACACACGTGAAGCCAAGTACCAAGAGTACTATGCCAAGGCCATGACTCTCTATAGCCAGCTAGACCAAGCCTTTTCATTCTATGAACCTGAATTTATGGAGATTAGTGAAAAGCAGTATGCTGACTTTTTAGAAGCTCAGCCAAAATTGCAGGTTTATCAACACTATTTTGATAAGCTTTTGCAAGGCAAGGATCACGTTCTTTCACAACGTGAAGAAGAATTATTAGCTGGAGCTGGTGAAATCTTTGGTTCGGCAAGTGAAACCTTCGCTATCTTGGACAATGCGGATATTGTGTTCCCTTATGTTCTTGACGATGATGGTAAGGAAGTTCAGCTCTCTCATGGGACTTACACACGTTTGATGGAGTCTAAAAATCGTGAGGTGCGTCGTGGTGCCTATCAAGCTCTTTATGCGACTTATGAACAATTCCAACATACCTATGCCAAAACCTTGCAAACCAATGTTAAGGTGCAAAACTACCGTGCCAAAGTTCGCAACTACAAGAGTGCGCGTCATGCAGCCCTAGCGGCCAATTTTGTTCCAGAGAGTGTTTATGACAATTTGGTAGCAGCAGTTCGCAAGCATTTGCCCCTCTTGCATCGTTACCTTGAACTTCGTTCAAAAATCTTGGGGATTTCAGACCTTAAGATGTACGATGTCTACACACCACTTTCATCTGTTGAATACAGTTTTACCTACCAAGAAGCCTTGAAAAAAGCAGAAGATGCCTTGGCAGTATTGGGTGAGGATTACTTGAGCCGTGTTAAACGTGCCTTCAGCGAACGTTGGATTGATGTTTACGAAAATCAAGGCAAGCGTTCAGGGGCTTACTCTGGTGGTTCTTACGATACAAATGCCTTTATGCTTCTTAACTGGCAGGACAATCTAGACAATCTCTTTACTCTTGTTCATGAAACAGGTCATAGTATGCATTCAAGCTATACTCGTGAAACGCAGCCTTATGTTTACGGAGATTATTCTATCTTCTTGGCTGAGATTGCATCAACTACCAATGAAAATATCTTGACGGAGAAATTATTGGAAGAAGTGGAAGACGACGCAACGCGCTTTGCTATTCTCAATAACTTCCTAGATGGTTTCCGTGGAACAGTCTTCCGCCAAACTCAATTTGCTGAGTTTGAACACGCCATTCACCAAGCGGACCAAAATGGGGAAGTCTTGACCAGCGATTTTTTAAATAAACTCTACGCAGACTTGAACCAAGAGTATTATGGATTGAGCAAGGAAGATAATCCTGAAATTCAATACGAGTGGGCTCGCATTCCACACTTCTACTATAACTACTATGTATACCAATATTCAACAGGTTTTGCAGCAGCCTCAGCCTTGGCTGAAAAAATTGTCCATGGTAGTCAAGAAGACCGTGACCGCTATATCGACTACCTCAAGGCCGGTAAATCTGATTATCCACTTAATGTCATGAGAAAAGCTGGTGTTGATATGGAGAAGGAAGACTACCTCAACGATGCCTTTGCAGTCTTTGAACGCCGTTTAAATGAGTTTGAAGCCCTTGTTGAAAAATTGGGATTGGCATAAAATGGTTGAATCGTATAGTAAAAATGCCAACCATAACATGCGTCGTCCTGTTGTCAAAGAAGAAATTGTAGACTTGATGCGTCAGCGTCAAAAGCAAGTCACAGGTTCCTTGAAAGAATTGGAAGATTTTGCTCGCAAGGAAAATATTCCCATTATTCCCCATGAAACGGTTGCTTATTTCCGTTTTCTCATGGAAACCATACAACCTAGAAACATTTTGGAAATTGGGACAGCTATCGGTTTTTCAGCTCTTTTAATGGCAGAACATGCGCCAAAGGCCAAGATTACAACCATTGACCGCAATCCAGAAATGATTGGTTTTGCCAAGGAAAATTTTGCCCAGTTTGACAGTCGCAAGCAAATCACGCTCCTAGAAGGAGATGCGGTAGATATCTTATCTACCTTGACAGAGTCCTATGATTTCGTCTTTATGGATTCAGCCAAGTCTAAATACATCGTCTTTTTGCCAGAAATCCTCAAACATTTGGAAATTGGTGGTGTGGTTGTCTTGGATGATATTTTCCAAGGTGGTGATGTTGCTAAGGATATTATGGAAGTCCGTCGTGGCCAGCGAACTATTTACAGAGGCCTTCAAAGACTATTTGATGCAACCTTAGACAATCCAGGACTCACTGCAACATTAGTACCTCTGGGTGACGGCATCCTCATGCTTCGTAAAAATGTAGCAGATGTTCAATTGCCTGACAGCGAATGATTTTCAGAAAAATTTAAGAAAATATAGTAAAATAGATAGGGTAACACTTATCTCAAAGGAGTAGACATGAAGAAAAAACTATTGGCAGGTGCCATTACACTATTATCAGTAGCAACTTTAGCAGCTTGTTCGAAAGGTTCAGAAGGGGCAGACCTTATCAGCATGAAAGGAGATGTTATCACAGAACATCAATTTTATGAGCAAGTGAAAAGCAATCCTTCAGCCCAACAAGTGTTGTTGAACTTGACTATCCAAAAAGTATTTGAGAAACAATACGGTTCAGAAGTAGATGACAAAGAAGTCAACGATACTATTGCCGAAGAAGAGAAACAATATGGTGAAAACTACCAACGTGTCTTATCACAAGCAGGAATGACTCTTGAAACACGTAAAGCGCAAATTCGTACTAGTAAATTAGTTGAGTTGGCAGTTAAAAAAGCAGCAGAAGCTGAATTGACAGACGATGCTTACAAGAAGGCTTTTGACGAGTACACTCCAGATGTAACGGCTCAAATCATTCGTCTTGATAATGAGGATAAAGCGAAAGAAGTCCTCGAAAAAGCCAAAGCTAGTGATGCAGACTTTGCTCAATTAGCCAAAGATAATTCAACTGATGAGAAAACTAAAGCGAATGGTGGAGAAATTACCTTTGATTCTGCTTCAACAGAAGTACCAGAACAAGTTAAAAAAGCTGCTTTTGCGTTAGATGTAAACGGTGTTTCTGATGTGATTACTGTTACTGGAACACAAGCCTACAGTAGCCAATATTACATTGTGAAACTCATTAAGAAAACAGAAAAATCATCTAATATCGATGACTACAAAGAAAAATTAAAAACTGTTATCTTGACTCAAAAACAAAATGACGCATCATTTGTTCAAAGCATTATAGGAAAAGAGTTGCAAGCAGCCAATATCAAGGTTAAAGACCAAGCCTTCCAAAATATCTTCACTCAATACATCGGTGGTGGAGATTCAAGCTCAAGCAGTTCTTCAAAAGAATAAAACAGAAAAGAGCCCAGTGCTCTTTTTCTTATGAGAAAATCTTTCTATCTTAATGGTAAGAGTTTTTTTCTTTCGGAAAAAATGGTATAATAGCAATCAAAACTAGAAAATAAACGGAATTTGGGAATAATTTCTTTTGTTCTCATTAGATTGGTGATACTATGAAGATTAGTAAGAGGCACCTATTAAACTATTCTATTCTAGTTCCTTACTTACTTTTATCAATTTTGGGCTTGATTGTAGTTTATTCTACAACCAGTGCCATTCTTATCGAAGAAGGTAAAAGTGCCCTCCAATTGGTTCGAAGTCAGGGAATGTTTTGGATACTTAGTTTAATATTGATTGCCTTGATATATAAGCTGAAACTGAATTTTTTAAGAAAAGAACGACTCTTATTTATTGTTATGTTTGTTGAGCTGATTCTTTTGGCTCTGGCTCGCTTAATTGGTACGCCAGTCAATGGAGCCTATGGTTGGATTTCAGTAGGACCTTTGACCATTCAACCAGCGGAGTATTTGAAGATTATCATTGTCTGGTACTTGGCTCAACGTTTTTCAAAACAACAGGATGAAATTGGTATTTATGATTTTCAAGTTTTAACTCAAAATCAATGGATTCCTCGTGCTTTTAATGATTGGCGTTTTGTCCTACTTGTCATGATAGGAAGTTTGGCTATTTTCCCAGATTTGGGGAATGCTACAATCCTAGCGCTGGTCGCCTTGATTATGTATACAGTTAGTGGGATTGCTCATCGTTGGTTTATAGTCTTTATCGGTGTATTGTTTGGAGTTTCAGCCCTATCCTTATCAGCTATTTCTATGATTGGGGTTGATAAGTTTTCAAAAGTTCCAGTATTTGGTTACGTTGCTAAGCGTTTCAGTGCCTACTTTAATCCCTTTGCTGATTTGGCAGGAGCAGGCCACCAACTTGCAAATTCCTACTTTGCCATGGTAAATGGTGGTTGGTTTGGTCTAGGATTAGGAAATTCAATCGAAAAACGTGGTTATTTACCAGAGGCTCATACAGACTTTGTATTTTCAATTGTCATTGAAGAGTTTGGATTTGTGGGAGCCAGCTTGATTTTAGCCCTTGTCTTTTTCCTGATTTTGCGGATTATCCTAGTCGGTATTCGTGCTAAGAATCCCTTTAATTCCATGATGGCGATTGGGGTTGGGGGGATGATGCTGGTACAGGTATTTGTTAATATTGGCGGAATTTCGGGCATTATTCCTTCGACGGGAGTTACCTTCCCCTTCTTATCGCAAGGAGGGAATAGTCTTCTGGTCTTGTCTGTAGCCATCGCCTTTGTCTTAAATATTGATGCAAGTGAAAAACGTGCCCAATTGTATGAGGAGTTAGAAGCTCACTCATCAAACTATATGTAGAGCTGAGAGTGGAAAGGATTACCTATGTCTCTTCAAAAATTAGAAAACTATAGTAATAAAGCTGTCGTGCAAGAAGAAGTATTGATTTTAACAGAATTGTTAGAAGATATCACTAAAAATATGCTTGCCCCAGAGACTTTTGAAAAAATTCTGGAGTTGAAAGAATTGTCAACTCAAGAAGATTATCAAGGCTTGAACCAATTGGTTACTAGTCTGACAAATGATGAAATGGCTTATATTTCACGCTATTTCTCTATCTTGCCCCTCTTGATTAATATCTCAGAAGACGTGGATTTGGCCTATGAAATTAACCACCAAAATAATATCGATCAAGATTATCTTGGTAAATTGTCAGCAACTATCAAAATGGTTGCAGAAAAAGAAAATGCGGTTGAAATTCTAGAACATTTGAATGTTGTCCCTGTTTTGACTGCCCATCCAACACAAGTACAACGTAAGAGTATGCTGGATTTGACCAATCATATCCACACCCTCTTGCGTAAGTATCGTGATGTGAAATTAGGCTTGATTAATAAGGAAAAATGGCATAATGATCTCCGTCGTTACATTGAGATTATCATGCAGACAGATATGATTCGTGAGAAGAAATTGAAAGTAACCAATGAAATCACGAATGTTATGGAATACTACAATAGTTCATTCCTGAAAGCTGTTCCTCATTTGACTGCTGAGTACAAGCGCCTGGCTAAAAAACATGGCTTGGAGTTGAAACATCCTAAACCAATTACCATGGGAATGTGGATTGGTGGCGACCGTGATGGGAATCCTTTTGTTACAGCAGATACTTTGAAGAAATCTGCCATGACTCAGTGTGAAGTCATTATGAACTACTATGATGAAAAGATTTACCAACTTTATCGTGAGTTTTCTCTCTCAACCAGTATTGTCAATGTCAGCAAGCAAGTCAGAGAAATGGCTCGTCAATCCAAGGATAACTCGATTTACCGTGAAAAAGAGCTTTACCGTCGTGCACTGTTTGATATTCAATCAAAAATCCAAGCAACAAAAGCCTATCTGATTGAGGATAAGGAAGTTGGGGCTCGCTATGAAACAGCCAATGACTTTTATAAGGATTTGATTACTATTCGAGATTCCCTCTTGGAAAACAAGGGAGAAGCATTAATTTCTGGTGATTTTGTTGAGTTGATCCAGGCAGTTGAAATTTTTGGTTTCTATTTGGCATCTATTGACATGCGTCAAGATTCTAGTGTTCATGAAGCCTGTGTAGCTGAACTCTTGAAATCAGCAGGTATTCATTCTCATTATAGCGAACTAAGTGAAGAAGAAAAATGCCAGCTTCTCTTGAAAGAATTAGAGGAAGATCCACGCATTCTTTCTGCTACTCATGTTGAAAAATCAGAGTTACTTGAAAAAGAATTGGCTATCTTTAAGGCTGCTCGTAATTTGAAAGATAAGTTGGGTGATGATGTCATTCGTCAGACTATCATTTCACATGCAACCAGCGTATCAGACATGTTGGAATTGGCTATCTTGCTAAAAGAAGTAGGGCTAGTTGATAAAGAAAGAGCCCGTGTCCAAATCGTTCCTCTTTTTGAGACAATTGAGGACTTGGATCACTCAGAAGAAACTATGAGAGAATACCTTTCTCTTGCCCTTGCTAAGAAATGGATTGCTTCGCGAAATAACTATCAAGAAATCATGCTTGGCTACTCTGATAGTAATAAAGATGGTGGTTATCTATCATCATGTTGGACCCTCTATAAGGCTCAACAACAATTGACTGCTATTGGAGATGAATTTGGCGTTAAGGTTACCTTCTTCCATGGCCGTGGTGGTACTGTTGGTCGTGGTGGTGGACCAACCTATGAAGCTATCACATCTCAACCGCTTAAGTCTATCAAGGATCGTATCCGATTGACGGAGCAGGGTGAAGTAATTGGCAATAAATACGGTAATAAAGATGCTGCCTACTATAACCTTGAAATGCTAGTATCTGCAGCCATTAACCGTATGATTACGCAGAAGAAGAGCGATACCAATACATCCAATCGTTATGAAGCCATCATGGACCAAGTAGTGGACCGTAGTTACGATATCTACCGTGATTTGGTCTTTGGTAATGATCATTTCTATGATTATTTCTTTGAGTCAAGTCCAATCAAGGCTATTTCAAGCTTTAATATTGGTTCTCGTCCAGCCGCTCGTAAGACGATCACTGAAATCGGTGGTTTGCGGGCTATTCCTTGGGTATTCTCATGGTCGCAAAGCCGTGTCATGTTCCCTGGCTGGTATGGGGTTGGATCAAGCTTCAAGGAATTTATCGATAAAAATCCAGAGAATATCGCTATCCTACGAGATATGTACCAAAATTGGCCTTTCTTCCAGTCACTTCTTTCAAATGTTGATATGGTCTTGTCAAAATCAAATATGAATATTGCTTTTGAATATGCCAAACTTTGTGAAGATGATCAAGTAAAAGCAATTTATGAGACTATTCTAAATGAATGGCAAGTGACCAAGGAAGTCATCTTGGCTATCGAAGGTTACGGTGAACTCTTGGCGGAAAATCCATATCTAAAAGCAAGTTTGGATTACCGTATGCCATACTTTAATATCCTCAACTATATCCAGTTGGAGTTGATTAAACGTCAACGCCGAGGAGAATTATCAAGCGATCAAGAAAAATTAATCCATACAACCATCAACGGAATTGCGACAGGATTGCGTAATTCTGGCTGATACCTTTCAAACTTCCTCTTTTTCATAGGGGAAGTTTTTGAATATTTCAAAAAAATTCTCAAAGAGTCTTGACAAGTAGTTGAAAAATGATATAATTTAACCATTCAGAAAAGTAGTCATACAAACTTTTTAGAGAGTCTGTGGTAGCTGAAAACAGATAAGTGATGATGATGAAAATTGGGCTGGATGTTATTTAGAATTTGAAATCATAAAAATTCGGTGAGCACACCTTACAGTGCATCTCGTTATTGCGAGACAGAGTGATAGGGAAATTCCCTATAATTGAGGTGGTACCGCGCATCGACGTCCTCACACAAGTTTTTTGTGTGAGGACTTTTTTGATGGAGGTTAGTATGGAAAGAAAACGATGGCGTCGCTTGTTCAGGTAAGAGAAGTATTTTAAAGGAATTAAAAAGGAGAAATAGAATGAAAAATAAACGTTTAATTGGAATTATCGCTGCATTAGCAGTCTTAGTAGCAGGAAGCTTGATTTACTCTTCAATGAATAAACCAGAAGCTAAGAACGAAAAGAAAGTTGCCAAAGTTGGTGTCCTTCAGTTTGTGAGCCATCCATCTCTTGACTTGATTTATAAAGGGATTCAAGATGGACTGGCAGAAGAAGGTTATAAAGATGATCAGTTGAAAATTGACTTTATGAACTCAGAAGGTGACCAAAGTAAGGTTGCGACAATGAGTAAACAGTTGGTTGCAAATGGCAATGACCTTGTGGTTGGTATCGCAACACCAGCTGCTCAAGGTTTGGCTAGTGCAACAAAAGACCTACCGGTTATCATGGCTGCTATTACAGACCCAATCGGTGCCAACTTGGTTAAAGATTTGAAAAAACCAGGTGGCAATATTACAGGGGTATCTGACCACAATCCAGCTCAACAACAAGTTGAACTCATCAAGGCTTTAACACCAAATGTGAAAACAATCGGAGCTCTTTACTCAAGCAGCGAAGACAATTCAAAAACACAGGTAGAAGAATTTAAAGCTTATGCTGAAAAAGCAGGTTTGACAGTGGAAACATTTGCAGTTCCTTCAACAAATGAAATTGCTTCAACAGTTAACATTATGACTAGCAAGGTCGATGCTATCTGGGTTCCAATTGATAACACCATTGCTTCAGCCTTCTCAACTGTTGTATCAAGCAACCAATCAGCTAAAAAACCAATCTACCCAAGTGCAACTGCCATGGTAGAAGCAGGTGGTTTGGCATCCGTTGTAGTTGACCAACATGACCTTGGTGTGGCAACTGGTAAAATGATTGCGCAAGTCTTGAAAGGTGCAAAACCAGCTGATACACCAGTCAATGTCTTTTCAACTGGTAAATCAGTAATCAATAAAAAATTGGCACAAGAGTTAGGTATTACTATTCCTGAATCTGTTCTAAAAGAAGCAGGACAAGTGATTGAATAATCTGTAATGGAGGAGTTGGGGACATCTCCTCCCATTTTTTACAATAGAAATCGTATAGAAAAGGTTAAGAAACAGATGATATTATCTATTATTTCTCAAGGATTTGTCTGGGCTATTCTAGGTCTGGGAATCTTTATGACATTTAGGATTTTAAACTTTCCAGATATGACGACAGAGGGTTCCTTCCCTCTTGGGGGAGCTGTTGCTGTCACTTTGATAACCAAAGGTGTAAATCCCTTTTTAGCGACACTTGTTGCTGTAGGAGCAGGTTGTTTGGCAGGAATGGCAGCAGGTCTTCTTTATACAAAAGGGAAGATTCCAACCTTGCTCTCAGGAATTTTGGTGATGACTTCCTGTCACTCTATCATGCTCTTGATTATGGGACGTGCGAATTTAGGCTTGCTTGGGACTAAGCAAATTCAGGATGTTTTACCTTTTGATTCGGATTTGAATCAACTCTTGACAGGTCTCATCTTTGTGAGTATTGTTATTGCTCTCATGCTCTTTTTCTTGGATACCAAACTAGGACAAGCCTATATTGCTACAGGTGACAATCCTGATATGGCTAGAAGTTTCGGGATTCATACTGGTCGCATGGAGCTTATGGGCTTGGTCTTATCAAATGGTGTGATTGCCCTTGCAGGTGCTCTTATTGCCCAGCAAGAAGGTTATGCCGATGTATCTCGAGGAATTGGGGTTATCGTTGTAGGTCTTGCAAGTTTGATTATTGGGGAAGTTATTTTCAAGAGTTTGAGCTTAGCAGAGCGTCTAGTTACTATCGTTGTAGGTTCTATCGCTTATCAATTCTTAGTGTGGGCAGTTATTGCGCTTGGCTTTAATACAAGTTACCTTCGTTTGTACAGCGCCGTGATTTTAGCAGTCTGCCTCATGATTCCAACATTTAAGCAAACAATCTTGAAAGGAGCCAAATTAAGCAAATGACAGCAATTGTAGAATTAAAAAATGCAACCAAAGTCGTTAAAAATGGCTTTGATGAAGAAAAGATTATTTTAAATGATGTTTCCTTAGAAATTTTTGAACAGGACTTTATCACGATTTTAGGTGGAAATGGTGCTGGTAAATCGACCCTCTTTAACACTATTGCAGGAACCTTATCCTTAACCAGTGGAACCATCCGTATTTTAGGTGAAGATGTTACCAAATTTTCACCAGAGAAGCGAGCTAAGTATTTGTCTCGAGTTTTCCAAGATCCAAAGATGGGGACAGCTCCTCGTATGACAGTAGCTGAAAATCTTTTGATTGCCAAGTTTCGTGGTGAAAAGCGTGGATTGTTACCACGACGCTTGACTAGTTATAAGGATGAATTTCAGGCGACCATTGAAAAAGTAGGAAATGGTCTTGAGAAACACTTGAATACGCCAATTGAGTTCTTATCTGGTGGACAAAGACAGGCTTTGAGTCTCTTGATGGCAACCTTGAAGCGTCCAGAATTACTCTTGTTAGACGAGCATACTGCAGCCCTTGATCCAAAGACCAGTGTCGCACTCATGGAGTTGACAGATGAATTTGTCAAGAAAGATCAGCTGACAGCGCTTATGATTACCCACCATATGGAAGATGCTCTCAAATATGGCAATCGCTTGATTGTCATGAAAGAAGGACGAATTATCCAAGATTTGAACCAAGAAGAAAAAGCAAAAATGAAAATCTCTGATTATTATCAACTCTTTGAATAAAGTAGGGAAAATGAGTGAAATGGTTTACTTTTTTTCTGAAATAAAGTATACTATATAAAGTAAACTATGATAACATGGAGGTATTGTGTATGGTTGACAAACAAGTCATTGAAGAAATCAAAAACAATGCCAACATTGTGGAAGTCATAGGAGATGTGATTTCTTTACAAAAGGCAGGACGGAACTATCTAGGGCTCTGTCCTTTTCATGGTGAAAAAACACCTTCTTTCAACGTTGTAGAGGACAAACAGTTTTACCACTGTTTTGGTTGTGGTCGATCAGGTGACGTCTTTAAGTTCATCGAGGAGTACCAAGGGGTTCCCTTTATGGAGGCTGTCCAAATCTTAGGTCAGCGTGTTGGGATTGAGGTTGAAAAGCCGCTTTATAGTGAACATAAGCCAGTTTCGCCTCACCAAGCTCTTTATGATATGCACGAAGATGCTGCCAAATTTTACCATGCTATTCTCATGACAACGACTATGGGAGAAGAGGCCAGAAATTACCTTTATCAGCGTGGTTTGACAGATGAAGTGCTCAAACATTTTCGGATTGGTTTAGCACCTCCAGAACGCAACTATCTTTATCAACGTTTGTCTGGTCAGTATCGTGAAGAGGATTTTCTAGATTCAGGATTGTTTTATCTCTCGGATGCTAATCAATTTGTAGATACATTTCACAATCGGATCATGTTTCCCCTGACAAATGACCAGGGCAAGGTCATTGCCTTCTCAGGTCGTATCTGGCAGAAAACGGATTCACAAACTTCTAAGTATAAAAATAGCCGATCGACTGCAATTTTTAACAAAAGTTACGAATTATATCATATGGATAGGGCAAAAAAATCTTCTGGCAAAACCAGTGAGATTTACCTGATGGAAGGATTCATGGATGTCATTGCAGCCTATCGGGCTGGAATCGAAAACGCTGTGGCGTCCATGGGAACAGCCTTGAGCCGTGAGCATGTTGAGCATCTGAAAAGGTTAACCAAGAAGTTGGTTCTGGTATACGATGGCGATAAGGCTGGGCAAGCTGCGACATTGAAAGCACTGGATGAAATTGGTGATATACCTGTGCAAATTGTCAGCATGCCTGATAACTTGGATCCAGATGAGTATCTACAAAAAAATGGTCCAGAAGACTTGGCCTATCTATTAACGAAAACTCGTATTAGTCCGATTGAGTTTTACATTCACCAGTACAAACCTGAAAATAGTGAAAATTTGCAGGCTCAGATTGAGTTTATTGAAAAAATAGCTCCCTTGATTGTTCAAGAAAAATCTATTACTGCTCAAAACAGCTATATACATATTTTAGCTGACAGTCTGGCGTCCTTTGATTATGCCCAGATTGAGCAGATTGTTAATGAGAGTCGTCAGGCACAAAGGCAGAATCGCATGGAAGGTATTTCCAGACCGACGTCAATCACTATGCCTGTCACCAAGCAGTTATCAGCTATTATGAGAGCAGAAGCTCATCTACTTTATCGAATGATGGAATCTCCTCTTGTTTTGAACGATTACCGTTTAAGGGAAGACTTTGCATTTGACACACCTGAATTTCAGGTCTTATATGACTTGCTTGGCCAGTATGGAAATCTTCCTCCGGAAGTTTTAGCAGAACAGACAGATGAAGTTGAAAGAGCTTGGTACCAAGTCTTAGCTCAGGATTTGCCTGCTGAGATGTCACCTCAGGAACTTAGTGAAGTAGAAATGACTCGAAACAAGGCTCTCTTGAATCAGGACAATATGAGAATCAAAAAGAAGGTGCAGGAAGCGAGCCATGTAGGAGATACAGACACAGCCCTAGAAGAATTGGAACGTTTAATTTCCCAAAAGAGAAGAATGGAGTAATAATGGCAACAAAACAAAAAGAAGTAACAACATTTGATGTACAAGTAGCAGAATTTATCCGTAATCATAAACAAAAAGGGACAGCAACTGATGATGAAATTAATGCAAGTCTGGTGATTCCTTTTACCTTGGATGCTGATGGGATTGAAGATCTCTTGCAACGAATTCAGGATGCAGGGATTTCTATCACAGATAACGAAGGAAATCCAAGTGCGCGTGTTCTTAGCACTGAAGAAGAGCCAGAACTCAGTGATGAGGACTTGATTGGTTCAACTTCGGCTAAGGTTAATGACCCTGTCCGTATGTACTTGAAAGAAATCGGGGTCGTACCTCTCTTGACCAATGAAGAGGAAAAAGAATTGGCGCTTGCTGTTGAAGCTGGTGATATCGAAGCCAAACAACGTCTTGCGGAAGCCAACCTTCGTTTGGTTGTTTCTATTGCTAAACGCTATGTTGGTCGTGGTATGCAGTTCCTTGACTTGATTCAAGAAGGAAATATGGGCTTGATGAAGGCGGTTGACAAGTTTGATTATTCTAAAGGGTTCAAGTTTTCAACTTACGCAACTTGGTGGATTCGTCAGGCTATCACTCGTGCTATTGCGGATCAAGCTCGTACCATCCGTATCCCAGTTCACATGGTTGAAACCATCAATAAATTGGTTCGTGAACAGCGTAACCTCCTTCAAGAATTGGGACAAGATCCAACACCAGAACAAATCGCTGAACGTATGGATATGACCCCTGACAAGGTTCGTGAAATCTTGAAGATTGCCCAAGAACCGGTATCCCTTGAAACTCCAATCGGTGAAGAGGATGATAGCCACCTTGGGGACTTTATCGAAGATGAAGTGATTGAAAATCCAGTGGACTATACAACTCGTATCGTTTTGCGTGAGCAGTTGGATGAGGTCTTGGATACTCTTACAGACCGTGAAGAAAATGTTTTGCGTCTGCGTTTTGGGCTAGATGATGGTAAAATGCGTACCCTTGAAGATGTGGGTAAAGTCTTTAACGTGACTCGCGAGCGTATCCGTCAGATTGAAGCTAAAGCTTTGAGAAAACTACGCCAACCAAGTCGCAGCAAACCGCTTCGTGATTTTATTGAAGACTAAGAGTGAGGATGAATATGGCTTATACAGAAGAGCAAATTGAAAACATCAAAACACGAATTTTATCAGCCTTGGAAGAAGTTATTGACCCTGAGTTGGGAATCGATATTGTCAATCTTGGTTTGATCTATGAAATTCGTTTTGACGGTGACACAGGACAAACAGAGATTGATATGACTTTGACAACCATGGGTTGTCCTCTAGCAGACCTTTTGACAGACCAGATTTATGATGCTATGACAGAGGTTCCAGAAGTAACGGATACTGAGGTCAAATTAGTCTGGTATCCAGCCTGGACTGTTGAAAAAATGAGTCGCTATGCACGCATTGCCCTAGGCATTAAGTAAACAAATAAAAGCATGTGAGAGATTATTGGAAAAGCGAGGAAATTTCCTCTCTTTTCCCTAGTCTCTCCTTTCTTTTGCTGATTTTATTCAAAGAAAATGATATAATAGTAGTTATGGAAAAAAAGAAATTACGCATCAATATGTTGAGTTCAAGTGAGAAAGTAGCAGGACAAGGAGTTTCAGGTGCCTACCGTGAATTAGTTCGTCTTCTTCACCGTGATGCCAAGGACCAATTGATTGTTACAGAAAATCTTCCAATAGAGGCAGATGTGACTCACTTTCATACAATTGATTTCCCCTATTATTTATCAACCTTCCAGAAGAAACGATCAGGAAGGAAAATTGGCTATGTGCACTTCTTGCCTGATACACTTGAGGGGAGTTTGAAAATTCCGTTTTTCTTAAAGGGAATTGTGAAACGCTATGTATTTTCTTTTTACAACCGGATGGAGCACTTGGTGGTGGTCAATCCTATGTTTATCGAGGATTTGGTGGCAGCTGGTATTCCACGTGAAAAAGTGACCTATATCCCTAACTTTGTCAACAAGGAAAAATGGCATCCTCTTCCACAGGAAGAGGTAGCGAGACTGCGTACAGAGCTAGGTCTTAGTGACAATCAGTTTATCGTAGTAGGTGCTGGTCAAGTTCAGAAACGCAAAGGGATTGACGATTTTATCCGTCTGGCTGAGGAATTGCCGCAAATTACCTTTATCTGGGCAGGTGGTTTCTCTTTTGGTGGTATGACAGATGGTTATGAACGCTACAAGAAAATCATGGAGAATCCCCCTAAAAATTTGATTTTTCCTGGTATTGTATCGCCAGAGCGGATGCGCGAATTGTATGCCCTAGCGGACCTTTTCTTGCTTCCTAGTTACAATGAACTCTTTCCTATGACTATCCTAGAAGCTGCTAGTTGTGAAGCTCCTATTATGTTGCGTGATTTGGATCTTTATAAGGTAATTTTGGAGGGCAATTATCGGGCGACAGCAGATAGAGAAGAGATGAAAGAAGCTATTCTGGAATATCAAGCGAATCCTGCTGCTTTAAAAGATTTGAAAGAAAAAGCTAAGAATATTTCTAGAGAGTATTCTGAAGAGCATCTGTTACAAATCTGGTTGGACTTTTATGAGAAACAAGCCGCTTTAGGAAGAAAGTAAAAAGTGAGGTAATCTATGCGAATTGGTTTATTTACAGATACCTATTTTCCTCAGGTTTCAGGTGTTGCGACCAGTATTCGAACCTTGAAAACAGAACTTGAAAAGCAGGGGCACGCTGTTTTTATCTTTACGACGACAGATAAGGATGTCAATCGTTATGAAGATTGGCAAATTATCCGCATTCCAAGTGTTCCCTTCTTTGCTTTTAAGGATCGTCGCTTTGCCTATCGAGGATTCAGCAAAGCGCTTGAAATTGCTAAACAATATCAACTGGATATTATCCATACTCAGACAGAATTTTCTCTTGGCCTGTTGGGGATTTGGATTGCGCGTGAATTGAAGATTCCAGTCATCCATACCTATCACACCCAATACGAAGACTATGTACATTATATTGCCAAGGGGATGTTGATTCGTCCTAGTATGGTCAAGTATCTGGTCAGAGGTTTTCTGCATGATGTGGATGGGGTTGTTTGCCCGAGTGAGATTGTCCGAGACTTGCTATCTGACTATAAGGTCAAGGTCGAAAAACGTGTCATTCCTACTGGGATTGAATTAGCCAAGTTTGAGCGTCCAGAAATCCAGCAAGAAAATCTAAAAGAACTACGTAGTAAATTAGGAATTCAAGATGATGAACAGATGTTGCTTAGTCTTTCCAGAATTTCCTATGAAAAAAATATTCAAGCAGTTTTAGTAGCTTTTGCAGAAGTTCTGAAAGAGGAAGACAAGGTTAAAATGGTGGTAGCTGGGGATGGTCCTTATCTGGATGACCTCAAAGAGCAAGCCAAGAAACTAGAGATTCAAGACTACGTCATCTTTACAGGCATGATTGCTCCTAGTGAGACCGCTCTTTACTATAAGGCGGCGGATTTCTTCATCTCGGCATCGACAAGTGAAACGCAAGGTTTGACATACTTGGAAAGCTTAGCCAGTGGAACACCTGTCATTGCACATGGAAATCCTTATCTGGACAACCTGATCAGTGATAAAATGTTTGGAACCTTGTACTATGGAGAACATGATTTGGCTGGAGCTATTCTGGAGGCCCTGATTGCAACGCCTGATATGAATGAGCATACCTTATCAGAGAAATTGTACGAGATTTCAGCTGAGAACTTTGGGAAACGAGTGCATGAGTTTTATCTGGATGCCATCATTTCAAATAACTTCCAGAAAGATTTAGCCAAAGATGATACGGTCAGTCAGCGTATCTTTAAAACAGTTTTGTATCTTCCACAAAAGGTGGTTGCTGTGCCCGTAAAAGGCTCTAGACGCATGCTGAAGGCTTCAAAAACGCAGTTAATCAGCATCAGAGATTATTGGAAAGACCATGAAGAATAGAAAGAGAAACAGTTATGAAAAAACAATTAATGAGAAGTGGTCGTGATAAAAAGATTGCTGGTGTTTGTGCCGGAGTGGCCCATTATCTTGATATGGATCCAACTATCGTTCGCGTAATATGGGGTGTTCTTGCTTGCTGTTACGGAGCTGGGATTGTAGCTTATATCATTTTATGGATTATAGCACCTGTATCAACTGACTATTGAAAACTAGCTGAATTCATGCTAAGATAATAGAAAATAGAATGTAACGAAGGAGAGAAAAATGGCATTTGGAGATAATGGAAATCGTAAAAAAACCTTTTTTGAGAAATTAACTTTAATTATCGTAGTTATTATGCTATTAGCAAGTATTTTGGGTATTTTTGCAACTGCAATTGGTGCCCTCAGCAATCTATAAAATAGATTCAAGAAAATTTTGTGACTGGGATTTCCCAGCCCTTTTTTAAAGTGAGAAGAAAAAATGAGTATGTTTTTAGATACAGCCAAGATCAAGGTCAAGGCTGGTAATGGTGGCGATGGCATGGTTGCCTTTCGTCGTGAAAAATATGTCCCTAATGGCGGTCCTTGGGGCGGTGATGGTGGTCGTGGAGGCAATGTGGTCTTCGTTGTAGACGAAGGACTACGTACCTTGATGGATTTCCGATACAATCGTCATTTCAAGGCGGATTCTGGTGAAAAAGGAATGACCAAAGGGATGCATGGTCGTGGTGCAGAGGACCTTAGAGTTCGAGTGCCACAAGGTACGACTGTTCGTGATGCAGAGACTGGCAAGGTCTTAACAGATTTGATTGAACACGGGCAAGAATTTATCGTTGCCCACGGTGGTCGTGGTGGACGTGGAAATATCCGCTTTGCGACACCAAAAAATCCTGCACCGGAAATCTCTGAAAATGGAGAACCAGGTCAGGAGCGTGAGTTACAATTGGAACTAAAAATCTTGGCAGATGTTGGTTTAGTTGGCTTCCCATCTGTTGGGAAATCAACCCTTTTAAGTGTTATTACATCGGCTAAACCTAAAATTGGTGCCTACCACTTTACCACTATCGTGCCAAATCTGGGTATGGTTCGTACCCAATCAGGTGAATCCTTTGCAGTAGCGGACTTGCCAGGTTTGATTGAAGGGGCTAGTCAAGGTGTCGGGTTGGGGACTCAGTTCCTCCGCCACATTGAGCGTACACGTGTCATCCTCCATATCATTGATATGTCAGCTAGTGAAGGCCGTGATCCATATGAGGATTATCTAGCTATCAATAAGGAGTTGGAGTCATACAATCTTCGCCTCATGGAGCGTCCACAGATTATCGTAGCCAATAAGATGGATATGCCTGAGAGTCAGGAAAATCTTAAAGAATTTAAGAAAAAATTGGCTGAAAACTATGACGAATTTGAAGAGTTACCAGCTATCTTCCCGATTTCTGGTTTGACCAAGCAAGGTCTGGCAACGCTCTTGGATGCTACAGCTGAATTGCTAGACAAAACACCAGAATTCTTGCTCTATGACGAGTCAGATATGGAAGAAGAAGCATACTACGGCTTTGACGAGGAAGAAAAGGCCTTTGAAATTAGTCGTGATGACGATGCGACATGGGTACTTTCTGGTGAAAAACTCATGAAACTCTTCAATATGACCAACTTTGATCGTGACGAATCAGTCATGAAATTTGCTCGCCAGCTTCGTGGTATGGGCGTTGATGAAGCCCTTCGTGCGCGTGGAGCTAAAGATGGTGATTTGGTCCGCATTGGTAAATTTGAGTTTGAATTTGTAGACTAGGAGACTGATATGGGAGATAAACCGATATCTTTCCGAGATGCGGATGGCAATTTTGTTTCCGCCGCAGATGTTTGGAATGAAAAGAAATTGGAAGAACTATTTAATCGTCTCAATCCAAATCGTGCTCTGAGATTAGCACGAACTAAAAAAGAAAATCCATCTCAGTAAAGAATATAAAAGAATTCCGTGCCTCATCAGGACACGGAATTTTGTTATTCTTCAAAGAAAAATGGTGGAGCGAATTTTTTCAGTTCTTCAAAGCATCTTTGGGCAGCTTCTGCATCTTCACAGATGACGAGACAGACATCATCTCCACAGAGAGTAGCGATAGCGTCAGGGAAGCTCAAAGCATCAATGATAGAACCAAAGGATTGAGCAAGTCCAGGAAGGGTTTTTAGTAGGACTTGATGTTGAACTGGGCGCATCAAGACAAGAGCATCCTCCATATAAATTTCGAGACGTTTTTCCCATTTTGAGATAGAACCTGTATTGAGCACGTAGTAAGAGTTGTCTTCTTCTCGTACTTTTGAAAGGTTCATACTTTTAATATCTCTCGAAAGTGTAGCTTGTGTAACTTGAATGTCGTTATCAGCAAGAAGAGCTTGTAGCTCAGCTTGAGTATGAATCTTGTTTTTCGTTATAAGAGCTCGTATGAGTTGGTGTCGGTGTTCAGATTTGTTCATAAATTGTTACTCCTTGTACAAGGTACAGAAAGCGTGGACTGAACGAGAATGTCAGTCGGGTGGTAAGCGGTATTGTCACGTATGATGATTTCAAAGTCAGTAGTATAAAGAACTATACGGAGAAAATCTCCTTCCTTTAACTTGTCACTAGTTGAATGTAGATGAATAGGCTTTATATCTGTTGTGTTCTTTACTAACAGTAAATCATTCAATTTGGGTAGCCTTTTGTCACGACTTGTTGTGAATTTACGATTAATGTCAATTCACAGAGATTTTCCAACATGTGGTGTGGTAGCGAGTATTATTAATGAGTACACATGTTGGTTTTTGGGGTTAGTATCTTTTGTACAAGCTCCCGTTATGGGATTATCATAAGCCCTTCTTTGAGAGTGGATTTGATACCAAGTTTATGTTTTGTTAGACTCTTCAAGTGGAAATTTTTCCATACTGAATCTCTGTTATATTATACCTTTTGACAAGGTAGGATAAGACTAGACTGTTCAAGATCAACAGTCAGGTGGTAAGCGGTATTGTCACGAATTGTGATTTCAAAGTCAGTAGTATAGAGGACTAGACGAAGAGTATCTCCTTCTTTTAACTTATAAATAGTTGGTTGCAGTTCAAACTGGATATCCATCCATTCATCTGCCTTAATATCCTCTACTAACAGTAAATCATTTCTATTTTGTAAATTGAGGTAGCCTTTTGTCACGACTCGTTGTGTATTTTCACGAAAAGGCAATTCGTTGAGATTTTCCAACATATGGTAGCGACCGTTGTCAATGGTTCTAGCACTTAAAACAGCTGGATAAGGTTGCAGGTATTTCTTCTGTCCAAATTCTAGCAGTTGGGCAGATAAGAGCCCCTTATTTATACTGGATTTGATACGAAGATTGAGTTGGGCACGACCGTTCAAGTGAAGATCTTTGGTTACAGGAAGGTCAATAGTAATCTGATTGGTTTTTCCTTGATAGAGTTCTGTATTGAAGGTCTGGTAGGTCTTACCATAGCGCTCAAAATCCTTATCTGGGTACTGGTTTTGAATGACTTTCTCTTCTTGACCAAGTGAGAAGGTTTCAAAGTTTTCTTGGTCACCAAAGTTATCAAGTGATAACCAAGTCTGAGGGGTTGTATTGTCCTGCCAAATGACAGTAGGAAGTTGGAAATCTGTATCTTGTCCCAATAATTTCTTAGTCAATAAGGCATTCATGGATTCACGGAAGTCAATGGACTGCCAGTTGTTCATATACACATGAGCGCCATTATGGAAAAAGAGATGCTTATTGATATGAGATGGAAGAGCATGGAACATCTGGTAAACATGAAGTGGTTTGACATTCCAATCCTGAGAACCATGAGTAAAGATAACCTCTGCCTTTACTTTATCAGCATTGAGCAGATAATTGCGGTCATGCCAAAACTGATTGTAGTCGCCAGACTTGCGATTTAGTTGCTCTTTTACTTTTTTTAAGTCAGCTTGGTGAGCTTCATTGCCACGGATATAGTCGCCAGCTAAGAGATTACGAGAATAGGTTAACTCAGCAAGGGAGTCAAAGTCCTCCCCTGGATATCCACCTGGGCTAGTCACCAGACCGTTTTCACGGTAGTAGTTGTACCATGAAGAAATGCCAGCCTCGGCAATGATAACTTCTAAACCATCGACACCTGTAGTTGCTAAACCATTGGACATAGTACCTAGATAGGAAAGTCCCGTTGTGGCAACTTTTCCGTTTGACCAGTCAGCCTTGACTTGACGCTGGCGCGTGTGGTCAGTGAAGGCACGGCAACGACCATTAAGCCAATCGATGACATTTTTATAAGCTTCGATTTGCTGGTAGTCTCCATTAGTCATGAAACCTGTAGAGTCTTTGGTTCCAACGCCTGAGACATATAGATTAGCAAAGCCTCGTGGAAGGAAGTAGTCGTTGAGAGTATAGCTAGCGTTGATGTGCATTAGCTTTTCCTCAGCTTCTGACACAAGCTCAGCTTGACCTTGAGGTTGGACGAGATTTAGTTGAGGTTCCTCTAGCTCAATCTTGTGAGCAGGCTTAACCTCAAGATCGCCCTCCATCTTGTAGAGAGCCTTATCACTCGCCTTGTCATTTGTTCCCTGATGATAGGGACTGGCTGTCATGATGGCAGGGATTTGCCCGTCATAACGAGGACGAATAATGCTGACCTTGACTAGGTCTGGTAGACCTTTTTGGTCAGTATCGACACGAGACTCAACGTAAACGACTTCGCGAATGGCATCATGGCTAGAAAAGGTAGCCAAACTCTTGCCGTTAAAGTAGTGATAGTCATTATCCTCAGGAATAAGACCATCACTGACAAGTTGGTCGATAAGAGTGTTCCCCTTTTTGGTGCGAGTATTGAGTAACTGATAGAGATTTTCAATCAAGTCACCATATACAATGGGAAAACCAGTCTCTTTACGAAAAACATCACTGTCTTCAAAGTCAACCAAATAAGAAAAACCTAAAAGTTGAAAGGCTACAGTATAGAAAATATCTGCAGTCAGTTCTTTGTCTGACTGAAAAAATGTCAGTAAGTCAGTTTCTTTATCAACTGCTAAACTGGATAGGGGATAGGTGCTATCTTTGTAATTCAAAAAGAAACGAATAAGAAATGCTTCAAGCGTTTTTTTATTTGTAATGTTGACCGGTAAATCGAATCCATACTTTTTTAATTCAAAGATAATTGTATCTCTAGTTAGCGCAAAATAGCTGTATTGATTAAAACGCATAAGACCTCCTATTTATGAAATATATTAAGGTTATTATATCAAAAAATAGAGAGAAAAGAAACTATAAAAATTAACAGAAATTATAATAAATAAAAATAAGTACTTATGAAATAAACAAGTAAAATGATAAGCTTAAATACAAAAATATTATCGATGCTGTTGAAAATCGGGCAAGGATCGTCTAGTCAACTATGATTTGAGTTATTAGATATTAAAGCATCAGTAATAGTAATAGAAATTTTAAGAAAATGGTATAATATAGTGAGAACGATAGAGGAGAAGTGTAAATTGATCGCACAACTAGATACAAAAACAGTCTATAGTTTTATGGAGAGTGTCATTTCAATCGACAAGTATGTGAGAGTAGCAAAAGACTATGGATACACTCATCTGGCTATGATGGATATTGATAATCTTTATGGGGCTTTCGACTTTCTAGAGGTTACAAAAAAATACGGCATTCATCCTTTGTTAGGGCTTGAAATGAATGTGTTTGTAGATGACAAGGATGTGAATCTGCGCTTTTTAGCTTTATCTAGTGTGGGCTATCAGCAGTTGATGAAGCTTTCAACAGCCAAGATGCAGGGGGAGAAAAGTTGGTCAGTTCTATCTCAGTATCTAGAGGATATTGCGGTAATTGTGCCTTATTTTGAAGAACTTGAGTTGTTAAATCTAGGCTGTGATTACTATATAGGGGTTTACCCAGAAACACTGGCCAGCGAATTTCACCATCCTATTTTGCCCCTTTATCGGGTCAATACATTTGAAAGTAAGGATAGAGAAGTTCTTCAAGTACTAACAGCGATTAAAGAAAATATACCGCTCAGAGAAGTTCCCTTGCGTTCGAGACAAGATATTTTTATATCAGCAAGTTCTTTAGAGAAACTATTCCAAGAACGTTTTCCTCAAGCCTTGGACAATTTAGAAAAGCTTATTTCAGGTATTTCTTATGACTTGGATACTAGTTTAAAATTACCTCGTTTTAATCCAGCAAGGCCAGCAGTAGAAGAATTGAGAGAACGTGCTGAATTGGGACTTGCTCAGAAGGGGGTAACTGGTAAAGAATATCAAGACCGTCTAGACCAAGAATTGGCTGTTATTCATGATATGGGCTTTGATGATTATTTCTTGGTTGTTTGGGATTTATTGCGTTTTGGACGTTCGAATGGCTATTATATGGGAATGGGACGAGGTTCTGCAGTTGGTAGCTTGGTTTCCTATGCTTTAGACATTACAGGGATTGACCCAGTAGAGAAAAATCTGATTTTTGAACGTTTCCTCAATCGTGAACGCTATACCATGCCTGATATTGATATTGATATTCCTGATATTTATCGTCCAGATTTTATCAGATATGTTGGTAATAAATATGGTAGTAAACATGCGGCTCAAATCGTTACTTTTTCTACCTTTGGGGCCAAGCAAGCTTTACGTGATGTCTTGAAACGTTTTGGTGTGCCAGAGTATGAATTGTCTGCAATTACCAAGAAAATTAGTTTTCGTGATAATCTCAAGTCGGCCTATGAGGGGAATCTCCAGTTTCGTCAGCAAATCAATAGTAAGTTAGAATACCAAAAAGCCTTTGAAATTGCCTGCAAGATTGAGGGCTATCCAAGACAAACCTCTGTCCATGCGGCTGGTGTTGTAATCAGTGACCAAGATTTGACCAATTACATCCCTCTAAAGTATGGTGACGAAATTCCGCTGACTCAGTATGATGCTCATGGAGTTGAAGCAAGTGGACTTTTGAAGATGGATTTCCTGGGATTAAGAAATTTGACCTTTGTCCAGAAGATGCAAGAGTTGCTTGCTGAATCAGAAGGTATTCACCTTAAAATTGAAGAAATCGATTTAGAAGACAACGACACCCTAGCTTTATTTTCCTCTGGTAATACAAAAGGTATCTTTCAATTTGAACAACCTGGTGCTATTCGCCTGCTCAAGCGTGTGCAGCCAGTCTGTTTTGAAGATGTCGTAGCAACTACTTCCCTAAATCGACCAGGTGCTAGTGATTATATCAATAATTTTGTAGCTAGAAAGCATGAGCAAGAAGAAGTGACGGTTCTGGATCCAGTGCTGGAGGATATTTTGGCTCCAACCTACGGCATTATGCTCTATCAGGAGCAGGTTATGCAGGTTGCTCAGCGATTTGCTGGATTTAGTCTTGGGAAGGCCGATATTTTGCGTCGAGCTATGGGGAAAAAGGATGCCTTTGCTATGCATGAGATGAGGGCTTCCTTTATTCAAGGCTCCATAGAAGCTGGTCATACTGCGGAAAAGGCAGAGCAGGTCTTTGATGTCATGGAGAAGTTTGCAGGTTATGGGTTTAACCGATCTCACGCCTATGCTTACTCAGCCTTGGCCTTCCAGCTAGCCTATTTCAAAACGCATTATCCAGCCATCTTTTATCAGGTCATGTTGAATTCTGCCAACAGTGATTACTTAATAGATGCACTTGAAGCAGGCTTTGAAGTAGCGCCTCTGTCCATCAACACCATTCCCTATCACGATAAAATTGCGAACAAGTCCATCTATCTAGGTCTGAAGTCGATTAAGGGAGTCAGCAATGATTTGGCTCTTTGGATCATTGAAAATAGACCCTATTCTAACATTGAAGATTTTGTAGCTAAATTACCTGAGAATTATCTGAAACTTCCTCTGCTAGAACCTTTGGTAAAAGTTGGTCTTTTCGATTCCTTTGAAAAGAATCGTCAAAAAGTATTCAATAATTTAGCTAATCTATTTGAATTTGTGAAAGTATTGGGAAGCTTATTTGGAGAGACCATCTATAGTTGGCAAGATTCGGATGACTGGTCGGAGCAAGAAAAATTCTACATGGAACAAGAGCTTCTAGGAGTAGGAGTGAGCAAACATCCTCTACAAGCTATTGCAAGTAAGGCTATTTATCCGATTACTCCTATTAGTAATTTATCAGAAAATAGCTATGCTATTATCTTGGTTGAAGTTCAGAAGATAAAAGTAATTCGTACCAAAAAGGGTGAAAATATGGCTTTCTTACAGGTAGATGACAGTAAGAAAAAATTGGATGTTACCCTCTTTTCAGATTTATATCGACAGGTTGGACAGGAAGTAAGAGAAGGAGCCTTCTACTATATCAAAGGGAAAGTCCAGTCACGTGACGGTCGTCTGCAAATGATTGCACAAGAAATAAGAGAAGCAGTTGCTGAACGCTTTTGGATACAGGTAAAAAATCATGACTCGGATCAAGAGATGTCACGTATTTTAGACCAGTATAAAGGCCCAATCCCAGTCATCATAAGGTATGAAGAGGAACAGAGAACAATTGTTTCTCCCCATCATTTTGTAGCTAAATCCACTGAATTAGAAGCGAAATTGAATGGAATAGTTATGAAAACGATTTATCGCTAAAATTACGGAAAATAGAAGAATTTTCAACGTAAATGTGGTATAATCAGTAAGAATGTTAAAAGAAAAAGGAGCATAACCAATATGAAACGTATTGCTGTTTTGACTAGTGGTGGAGACGCCCCTGGTATGAACGCTGCCATCCGCGCAGTTGTTCGTCAAGCAATTTCAGAAGGAATGGAAGTATTTGGTATCTATGATGGATATGCTGGTATGGTTGCTGGTGAAATTCATCCCCTAGATGCAGCTTCAGTAGGAGACATCATTTCTCGTGGTGGTACTTTCCTTCACTCAGCTCGTTATCCAGAGTTCGCTCAACTTGAAGGGCAACTTAAAGGGATTGAGCAATTGAAAAAACACGGAATCGAAGGTGTAGTTGTTATCGGTGGTGACGGATCTTACCACGGTGCTATGCGTTTGACTGAACATGGCTTCCCAGCTATCGGTCTTCCAGGTACAATCGATAACGATATCGTTGGTACTGACTTCACAATCGGTTTTGATACAGCGGTTACGACTGCTATGGACGCTATCGATAAGATTCGTGATACGTCATCAAGTCACCGTCGTACTTTTGTTATCGAAGTTATGGGACGTAACGCAGGTGATATCGCTCTTTGGGCAGGTATCGCAACTGGTGCTGATGAAATCATCATTCCTGAAGAAGGCTTCAAGATTGAAGATATCGTAGAAAGCATTAAATGTGGTTATGAGTGTGGTAAAAAACACAATATCATCGTCTTGGCTGAAGGTGTGATGTCAGCGGCTGAATTTGGTCAAAAACTAAAAGAAGCTGGAGACACAAGTGACCTTCGTGTGACAGAACTTGGACATATTCAACGTGGTGGTTCTCCAACTGCGCGTGACCGTGTTTTGGCATCACGTATGGGTGCACATGCTGTTAAACTTCTTAAAGAAGGTATCGGTGGTGTTGCGGTTGGTATCCGTAACGAGAAAATGGTTGAAAACCCAATTCTTGGAACTGCAGAAGAAGGAGCATTGTTTAGCCTTACTGCAGATGGTAAGATTGTGGTTAACAACCCACACAAGGCTGACCTTGAGCTATCTAGCTTGAATAAGAGCTTGTCATAATTTATAATTTAGTTAATAAGACCAAAAAGGTCATATATATAAAGGAGTCACAAAAATCATGAACAAACGTGTAAAAATCGTTGCAACTTTGGGACCTGCGGTAGAAATCCGTGGTGGTAAAAAATTCGGTGATGACGGATACTGGGGCGAAAAACTTGATGTTGAAGCTTCAGCTAAAAACATTGCTAAATTGATTGAAGCTGGTGCTAACACATTCCGTTTCAACTTCTCACACGGTGACCACCAAGAACAAGGTGAGCGTATGGCAACTGTTAAACTTGCAGAACAACTTGCAGGTAAAAAAGTTGGTTTCCTTCTTGATACAAAAGGACCAGAAATCCGTACAGAATTGTTCGAAGGTGAAGCTAAAGAGTATTCATACAAAACTGGTGAGAAAATCCGTGTTGCAACTAAACAAGGAATCAAATCAACTCGTGATGTGATTGCATTGAACGTTGCTGGTGCTCTTGATATCTATGATGATGTTGAAGTTGGTCGTCAAGTTTTGGTTGACGATGGTAAACTTGGTCTTCGTGTGGTTGCTAAAGATGATGCAACTCGTGAATTTGAAGTTGAAGTTGAAAACGATGGCGTAATTGCTAAACAAAAAGGTGTTAACATCCCTAACACTAAAATTCCTTTCCCAGCACTTGCTGAACGTGATAACGACGATATCCGTTTCGGCCTTGAACAAGGTATCAACTTCATCGCGATTTCATTCGTACGTACTGCAAAAGATGTGAACGAAGTTCGTGCAATCTGTGAAGAAACTGGAAATGGACATGTTCAATTGTTCGCTAAAATCGAAAACCAACAAGGTATCGACAACTTGGATGAAATCATCGAAGCTGCTGATGGTATCATGATCGCTCGTGGTGACATGGGTATCGAAGTTCCATTCGAAATGGTTCCAGTTTACCAAAAAATGATCATCACTAAAGTGAACGCTGCAGGTAAAGTTGTTATCACTGCAACAAACATGCTTGAAACAATGACTGAAAAACCACGTGCAACTCGTTCAGAAGTATCAGACGTATTTAACGCTGTTATCGATGGTACAGACGCAACAATGCTTTCAGGTGAGTCTGCAAACGGTAAATACCCACTTGAGTCAGTAACTACAATGGCTACAATCGACAAGAACGCTCAAACTCTTCTTAACGAATACGGTCGCTTGAACTCAGATTCATTTGAACGTAACTCTAAGACAGAAGTAATGGCTTCAGCTGTTAAAGATGCTACTAACTCAATGGACATTAAATTGGTTGTAACTCTTACTAAGACAGGTCACACTGCACGTTTGATCTCTAAATACCGTCCAAATGCTGACATCTTGGCATTGACATTCGACGAATTGACAGAACGTGGATTGATGTTGAACTGGGGTGTTATCCCAATGTTGACAGATGCTCCATCTTCAACTGATGATATGTTCGAAATTGCTGAACGTAAAGCAGTTGAAGCAGGACTTGTACAATCTGGTGACGATATCGTTATCGTAGCTGGTGTACCAGTTGGAGAAGCTGTTCGTACAAACACAATGCGTATCCGTACAGTACGTTAATCTAACATTAAAAAGCCTATCATATCAAGCTTTCTAGCCTGTATGATGGGCTCTTTTTTTGTCTATGGAGCACAAATGGGGCAAAACTTTTTACTTTCGATTTAATGCGACGGTATCAAGTGCGTCAAATACTGCTTGCTACAGACTTTTTGTAACGTGAGGATAGATCTAATTGGTAGTTTTCGGATTTATGTCCAAACTGTGACACGATAGCTTTTAAAGTTATGTTGTTTTTTACGTAAACTTCATAAAATGTTTAGTTCAAATACAGATAAAAAATAACTCCCTGATGACTCAAGGAGTTATTACTATCTAAATTAGTTTTTAGAAGCAGCTTGGAATTCTGGGTTTTTCCACGCTTCGTCAATAATAGCTTGTAATTCTTTAGCAGATGCTTGCATTTTTTGAGTTTCTGCGTCGTTCAATGGGATATTTACTGGACGAACGATACCATGTGCACCAACAACAGCTGGTTGACCGATAAAGACGTTTTTAACTCCGTATTGACCTTCTTGGAATACTGAAAGTGGAAGTACTGCGTTTTCATCGTCAAGGATTGCTTTAGTAATACGAGCAAGGGCTACTGCGATACCGTAGTATGTTGCACCTTTTTTGTTGATGATTGTGTAAGCTGCGTCACGAACACCTTCGAACAATTCAATCAATTCAGCTTCTTGAACATTTTGAGTGTCTTTAAGGAATTCTTCAAGGTTTACACCAGCGATGTTAGCGTGTGACCAAACAGCGAACTCAGAGTCACCGTGTTCACCCATAATGTAGGCGTGCACTGAACGAGCATCAACATCCAATTTTTCAGCAAGTGCTTGACGGAAACGTGCTGAGTCAAGTGAAGTACCTGAACCGATAACACGTTCTTTAGGGAAACCAGAGAATTTCCAAGTTGAGTAAGTCAAAACGTCAACTGGGTTAGCAGCAACAAGGAAGATACCTTTGAAACCTGATTCAACAACTTGAGTTACGATTGATTTGTTGATAGCAAGGTTTTTACCTACAAGGTCAAGACGAGTTTCACCTGGTTTTTGAGGCGCACCTGCAGTGATTACAACAAGGTCAGCGTCTGCACAGTCAGAGTATTGAGCTGCATAGATTTTTTTAGGTGAAGTGAAGGCAAGGGCGTGACTAAGGTCAAGCGCGTCACCAACAGCTTTTTCATGCAATTGTGGAATTTCGATAATTCCAAGCTCTTGTGCAATTCCTTGGTTAACAAGTGCAAAAGCGTAAGAAGAACCTACAGCACCATCACCGACAAGGATAACTTTTTTGTGTTGTTTAGTTGAAGTCATTATTCTAAACATCTCCTTAATTTTATTCAGGGATTTCCCCAGTTATTTTAATTCTATCACTTTTAAAAAGCTTTGTCACGGATATGCATTTCAGTTCTTGATGTAAACGTTTTAGTGATTTTAGATACCTGAAATATAGCGGACATTATGGTATAATATAGTTAATTACTAATAGTGAAATGAGGCATTTATTAATGCAGGATAGAAATTTAGTGAATGTCAATCTGACAAAGGAGATGAAGACGAGCTTTATCGACTACGCTATGAGTGTTATCGTAGCGCGGGCTCTTCCTGATGTTCGAGATGGCTTGAAACCGGTTCACCGTCGGATTCTCTATGGAATGAATGAATTGGGTGTTACTCCAGACAAACCCCATAAAAAATCTGCTCGTATTACAGGGGACGTCATGGGTAAATACCACCCACACGGGGATTCCTCTATCTATGAAGCCATGGTCCGCATGGCTCAATGGTGGAGTTACCGTTACATGCTTGTCGACGGCCATGGAAACTTTGGTTCCATGGATGGTGATGGTGCTGCCGCCCAACGTTACACCGAGGCACGCATGAGCAAGATTGCTCTGGAGATGCTTCGTGATATCAATAAAAATACAGTTGATTTCGTTGATAACTACGATGCCAATGAACGTGAACCCTTGGTATTGCCAGCGCGCTTTCCAAATCTTTTGGTTAATGGAGCGACTGGTATTGCGGTTGGAATGGCAACAAATATTCCACCTCATAACTTGGGTGAAACCATTGATGCAGTGAAGTTGGTCATGGACAATCCTGAAGTGACTACTAAGGACTTGATGGAAGTTTTGCCTGGTCCAGATTTTCCAACAGGTGCCCTTGTCATGGGGAAATCAGGTATTCATAAGGCTTATGAAACAGGTAAAGGTTCTATTGTCCTTCGTTCTCGTACTGAAATTGAAGAAACTAAAACTGGCCGTGAGCGCATCGTTGTGACAGAATTTCCATACATGGTAAATAAAACCAAGGTACATGAGCATATTGTTCGTTTGGTTCAGGAAAAACGCATTGAGGGAATAACAGCGGTACGTGATGAGTCAAACCGTGAAGGTGTTCGATTTGTTATCGAAGTTAAGCGCGATGCCTCAGCCAATGTTATCCTCAACAATCTTTTCAAGATGACCCAGATGCAAACTAACTTTGGTTTTAATATGTTGGCGATTCAAAATGGGGTACCGAAGATTTTGTCTCTTCGTCAGATTTTGGATGCTTATATCGAGCACCAAAAAGAAGTGGTTGTTCGTCGTACACGTTTTGATAAGGAAAAAGCGGAAGCACGTGCTCATATTTTAGAAGGTCTCTTGATCGCACTAGACTATATCGATGAAGTGATTCGTATCATTCGTGCTAGTGAAACAGATGCGGAAGCACAAGCTGAGTTGATGAGTAAGTTTAAGCTTTCTGAACGTCAAAGTCAGGCCATCCTTGATATGCGTCTTCGTCGTTTGACAGGTTTGGAACGCGATAAGATTCAGTCTGAGTATGATGACCTCTTGGCTCTGATTGCGGATTTAGCAGATATTCTAGCTAAGCCGGAACGTGTTTCTCAAATCATTAAAGATGAATTAGATGAAGTTAAACGTAAATTTGGTGACCAACGTCGTACGGAATTGATGGTCGGTGAAGTCTTAAGCCTCGAAGATGAGGATTTGATTGAAGAAACGGATGTCTTGATTACACTTTCTAACAAGGGATACATCAAACGTCTCGACCAAGCTGAGTTCACCGCTCAAAAACGTGGTGGTCGTGGTGTTCAAGGTACAGGTGTTAAGGATGATGATTTTGTCCGAGAGTTAGTGTCAACTAGCACTCATGATCACCTACTCTTCTTTACAAATAAAGGCCGTGTTTATCGCCTGAAAGGCTATGAAATTCCTGAGTATGGCCGTACAGCCAAGGGATTACCGATTGTCAATCTTTTGAAATTGGATGAAGGTGAAAGTATTCAGACCATCATCAATGTTGAATCTGAACGTAGCGATGATGCTTATCTTTTCTTCACAACTCGTCATGGTATTGTGAAGAGAACCAGCGTTAAGGAATTTGCTAATATTCGTCAAAATGGACTTAAAGCTCTGAATCTTAAAGATGAAGATGAGTTGATTAATGTCTTGCTGACAGAAGAGGACACGGATATTATCATTGGTACAAAGTTTGGTTATTCAGTTCGCTTTAATCAATCAGCTGTTCGTGGTATGAGTCGTGTCGCCACTGGTGTGAAAGGTGTTAACCTTCGTGACGGAGACACAGTTGTTGGTGCTAGTGTGATTACAGATCAGGACGAGGTTCTTATTATCACTGAAAAAGGATTTGGTAAGCGCACAGTTGCGACCGAATATCCAACTAAAGGTCGTGGTGGTAAAGGGATGCAAACTGCTAAAATTACTGAAAAGAATGGTTCCCTTGCTGGTCTTATGACTGTAAAAGGTGATGAAGATTTGATGATTATCACTGATACAGGTGTCATGATTCGAACCAACGTTGCCAATATTTCACAAACAGGTCGCTCAACTATGGGAGTTAAAGTGATGCGCCTGGACCAAGATGCTAAAATTGTAACCTTTACTACGGTTGCAGCGGCAGAAAAAGAAGAAGTTGGGACAGGAAACGAAACAGAAGGTGAAGCATAATGTCTCATAAAAAGAACAAAAAGAAAACAAACCGTAAAAATTTACTAATCAATATCTTGGCAGGGTTTTTAATCCTCTTGTCAGTGGCTTTGATTTTCAATTCAAAAATTCGTGATATGTTCATGGTTTGGAATACCAATAAATACCAAGTCAGCCAAGTATCAAAAGAAAAATTGGAAGAAAATCAAGATACAGAAGGGAATTTTGACTTTGATTCCGTAAAAGCCATCTCGTCAGAAGCTGTCTTATCCTCACAATGGGATTCGCAAAAATTGCCAGTTATCGGTGGAATTGCTGTCCCTGAGGTAGAAATTAACTTGCCTATTTTTAAGGGGCTTGATAATGTCAATCTCTTCTATGGAGCTGGTACAATGAAGCGTGACCAAGTGATGGGGAAAGGAAACTATTCACTTGCGAGCCACCACATCTTTACAGCAGAAAATGCCAGTCAAATGCTCTTTTCTCCACTGGCACGCGCTAAAAATGGGATGAAAATTTATCTAACTGATAAGGATAAAGTTTATACCTATGAAATTCGAGAAGTGAAGCATGTGACACCAGATCGCGTCGATGAGATTGATGATCGTAGTGGTGTTGATGAAATCACACTTGTAACATGTGTAGACTATGATGCGACAGAGCGTATTATCGTAAAAGGTGACTTGAAAGATACAAAAGATTATTCACAAACACCTGAAGAAATTCTAACAGCTTTCAATCAACCATATAAACAGCGCTATTAATAGTTAAAGAATCAGTAAACATTTTATTTTACTGGTTCTTTTTATATTGCTTTATAAGCATGCTAAGTAATGATAAATCAATACAAATACTAGCATTTTTCAAAAACAATTACCTATTTTAATATTTTGTGTTATAATACTAAATATAAAAAAATAGGAGATGTTTATGAGTTCTTCAGAGTTTATTTCGAAGATTGATTATTATTGCCACAAGAAAGAAAGTCTTTTCAAGCAAAGTAAATTCAAGTATGCGATTCGTTCTATGTTTGCAGGTGCTTTTTTAACCTTCAGTACAGCTGCTGGTGCTATTGGTGCAGATTTACTTAATAGTATTGTTCCAAGTAGTGGGTATTTCCTTTTCCCATTTGTTTTTGCTTGGGGGCTGGTTTATATTGTTTTCCTAAATGCAGAATTGGTAACTTCCAATATGATGTATTTAACAGCAGGCGCATTTTTGAAAAAGATTGAGTGGAAAAAGGCAATGATTATTTTACTCTATTGTACTTTGTTTAATCTTATTGGTGCCTTGGTAGCTGGATGGGCCTTTGCCAACTCGTCAGCCTTTTCGCATTTGACCCATGATAGCTTCCTTCCTAAGCTTGTAGCCAAGAAATTGGCGCGTCCAAGTGATTTAGTCCTGCTTGAGGGAATTCTTGCCAATGTATTTGTAAATATTGCCATTCTTTCATCTATACTAGTGAAAGATGGTGCTGCCAAACTATGGATCATTTTATCAGCTATTTCCATGTTTGTCTTCTTGTCCAATGAGCATATCGCTGCCAATTTTGCTTCCTTTAGTATTATGAAATTCAGCATGATTGCTGATCAAGTACCTCACTTTGATCTTCCAAATATCCTTCGACATTGGGGTGTAACCTTTATTGCTAACTTTATAGGTGGAGGTCTTTTGATTGGTTTACCGTATGCCTTTCTAAATAAGAATGAAGATGCATATGTTGATTAAGAAGAGTTAGTGTATCAGTGAGAATCAGAATGATTCTCTCTTTTTCTTTTACAAAATAGGCTTGCAGAGAAAATCGTTTTTAAATTGTAACAAAAAAATATATTAAATAGAATAAAAGTTATTCCATGTAACCTCAATATTCTGATAACTAAAACTTATAAAAGCTTATTATTAAAACAATGTAAACGATTGCTAGATTTATAAATTTATTAAAAATGCAATTAGGAAAGGCTTTTCATTATATCGATTTTATGTTATAATTATCACAAATAAAAATTTTAGGAGTTTATTATGGTTTCTTCAGAATTTATCTCAAAGATTGAATTTGCTTGCAAGAAGAAGGAAAGTCTTTATAGTCAAAGCAAATTTAAGTATGCGATTCGTTCGATGTTTGCAGGTGTATTTTTAACCTTCAGTACAGCTGCTGGTGCAGTTGGGGCTGACTTGATTAATAAAATTGCACCAGGTAGTGGACGCTTCCTTTTCCCATTTGTCTTTGCTTGGGGATTGGCCTACATTGTTTTCTTAAATGCCGAGTTGGTAACATCAAACATGATGTTCTTGACTGCTGGTAGTTTCTTGAAAAAAATCTCTTGGAGAAAAACAGCTGAGATTTTACTTTACTGTACCTTGTTCAACCTTATCGGAGCCTTGATAGCAGGTTGGGGATTTGCTCATTCGGCAGCCTATGCAAATCTGACTCACGATAGTTTCATATCAGGGGTTGTTGAGATGAAGTTAGGCCGCTCAAATGAATTAATCTTGCTTGAGGCGATTTTGGCAAATATTTTCGTAAATATTGCGATTCTTTCATTTGTTTTGGTCAAAGATGGTAGTGCCAAACTTTGGCTTGTGTTGTCAGCGATTTACATGTTTGTATTCTTAACAAACGAGCACATTGCTGCGAACTTTGCTTCTTTTGCGATTGTAAAATTCAGTGTTGCTGCTGATTCAATTGCTAACTTCGGTGTTGGGAATATGCTTCGTCACTGGGGTGTAACCTTCATTGGGAACTTGATCGGTGGTGGTCTCTTGGTTGGTCTTCCATATGCCTTCCTCAATAAAAATGAAGATACTTATGTAGATTAAGAAAATGAGCACGATTGAGTCGTGCTTTTTTCATCTTTAAAATAGGGTAATAGCTATTTCTTATATCAAAATATAGAAAACTGATATTTGTAAACTATAACTTAAGGTGCTACAATATCCTTAATCAAACTATTTGGAGGTCGTTTTATGACTCGTGATTTTAAATTTGAAACTTTGCAATTGCATGCTGGGCAAGTTGTGGATCCAGCTACCAAGTCTCGTGCAGTGCCGATTTATCAAACAACATCCTTTGTTTTTGATGACACGCAGGAAGGTGCCGATTTGTTTGCCTTGAGAAAACCAGGGAACATTTATACTCGTATCACCAACCCTACAACAGCTGCCTTTGAAGAAAGAATCGCTGCTCTTGAAGGTGGTGTTGGAGCTCTTGCAACAGCATCAGGTATGGCTGCAGTGACTTATACGATTTTGGCACTTGCTCATGCAGGTGACCATGTAGTGGCAGCTTCAACTATTTACGGTGGAACTTTCAATCTCTTGAAAGAAACCCTTCCTCGTTATGGTATCACAACAACCTTTGTGGACGTGGATAATTTGGAGGAAGTGGAAGCAGCGATCAAAGACAATACCAAGCTTGTTCTGATTGAAACCTTGGGTAACCCCTTGATTAACATTCCAGATTTGGAAAAATTGGCAGAGATTGCTCATAAGCATCAGATTCCACTTGTTTCTGACAATACCTTTGCTACACCTTATTTGATTAATGTCTTTTCTCACGGTGTAGATATTGCCATTCACTCTGCGACTAAATTTATCGGGGGTCATGGTACGACTATTGGTGGAGTGATTGTCGATAGCGGGCGTTTTGACTGGGCGGCTTCAGGAAAATTCCCTCAATTTGTTGAGGAAGACCCAAGCTACCACAACTTGAGCTATACTCGTGATGTAGGTGCAGCAGCCTTTATTATCGCTGTCCGTGTTCAATTGCTTCGTGATACAGGTGCAGCCTTGTCGCCATTTAATGCCTTTCTCTTGCTCCAAGGACTTGAAACCCTTTCACTTCGTGTGGAACGTCATGTACAAAATGCAGAGAAAATTGTTGATTTCCTTGTCAACCATCCTAAGGTAGAAAAAGTCAACTATCCAAAACTTGCAGATAGTCCTTATCATGCCTTGGCTGAGAAATACTTGCCAAAAGGTGTGGGTTCAATCTTTACTTTCCATGTCAAAGGTGGGGAAGCAGAAGCCCGCAAGGTAATTGATCATTTAGAAATCTTCTCTGACCTTGCAAACGTGGCAGATGCTAAGTCTCTTGTTGTTCATCCAGCCACAACCACTCACGGTCAATTGTCAGAAAAAGATCTAGAAGCAGCAGGTGTCACACCAAATCAAATTCGTTTGTCAATCGGTCTTGAAAATGTAGAAGATTTGATTGAAGACTTGCGCTTGGCCTTGGAAAAAATTTAAAGAAAAAGAAGATAAACAGTGGGTTTCGACTCGCTGTTTTTGATTTTCCTTCAGGCATGATATAATGGTTACAGAAGTCTAGAAAGAGGAACGATATGAACGAAATCAAATGCCCCAACTGTGGGGAAGTCTTTACAGTAAATGAAAGCCAGTATGCCGAACTTTTGTCCCAAGTGAGAACGGCAGAGTTTGATAAGGAACTGCACGATCGCATGAAGCAGGAACTGGCTTTGGCTGAGCAAAAGTCTATGAATGAGCAACAGTCTAAACTAGCTCAAAAAGACCAAGAAATCGCGCAATTGCAGAGTCAAATCCAAAACTTTGATACAGAGAAAGAGTTAGCTAAGAAAGAAGTTGAACAAACCAGTCATCAGGCTTTATTGGCAAAGGACAAGGAAGTGCAGGCCTTGGAAAACCAATTGGCCACCTTGCGTTTGGAACATGAAAATCAACTACAGAAGACCCTCTCTGACCTAGAAAAAGAACGAGACCAGGTTAAAAATCAGCTTCTCTTGCAAGAAAAGGAAAATGAGTTATCATTGGCTTCTGTCAAGCAAAATTACGAAGCCCAGCTTAAAGCAGCTAGCGAACAAGTAGAGTTTTATAAGAATTTTAAGGCTCAACAATCTACCAAGGCAATCGGTGAAAGTCTGGAACAGTATGCGGAAAGTGAGTTTAACAAGGTCCGCAGTTTTGCCTTTCCAAATGCCTACTTTGAGAAGGATAATAAGGTCTCTGCGCGTGGGTCTAAGGGGGACTTTATTTTCCGTGAGAGTGATGAAAATGGAGTAGAAATCATTTCTATCATGTTTGAGATGAAAAACGAAGCGGACGGGACAGAGAAAAAGCATAAGAACGCAGATTTTTACAAGGAATTGGACAAGGACCGTCGTGAAAAGAATTGCGAATATGCCGTTCTGGTGACCATGCTTGAGGCCGATAACGATTACTTTAACACAGGGATTGTTGACGTCAGCCACGAGTATGAAAAGATGTATGTGGTTCGCCCTCAGTTCTTTATTCAGCTGATTGGACTCTTGCGTAATGCGGCGCTTAATTCTTTGAAATACAAGCAGGAGTTGGCCTTAGTTCGGGAGCAAAATATAGATATTACGCATTTTGAAGAAGACTTGAATGCCTTTAAACAGGCCTTTGCCAAGAACTACAACTCAGCTTCGACAAACTTTGGTAAAGCTATTGATGAAATCGACAAGGCCATCAAACGCATGGAAGAGGTTAAGAAATTCCTAATTACATCTGAAAACCAACTCCGCCTTGCAAACAATAAATTGGAAGATGTCTCTGTAAAAAAATTGACTCGAAAAAATCCAACCATGAAAGCGAAGTTTGAAGCATTGAAGGGGGAGTAAAATTCCCTTAGGAACAGAGATTTATATGAAAAAAGTTGTAGAAATTATTAGAACATGGTCAGCTGATAAAATAGAATTAATTTTTCTTAAAATTATATTTAAATATTTGCTGTATTTTGTAGTGTTTTCAACAGTAATGGTTTATGTCTATATTTTTAACCATTCATCGACCACTTACACAAAGGTATTAACAGTATTCCTTGTCCTTCTTATATTGTTTATTCTTCTATCTAAATTATTACTAGATAGGGCTTTAATTGAAATTTTATTTGAGGATATCAATTTAACAAAGTATCAGGATATAGTTGCTAGAGCTGATGCAAATTCTTTAAATAGAAATGTTCAGATTCTTCCAAAATATTTGGCAAATGCAAGAGTATCCTTTTATAGAGGACACTTCCAAGATAGTTTAGAATTGCTGAATAAAATAAAAAATAGTAATCTAAAAAAATTCAAAAGTCTCTACTATATATTTCATATCAAGTATTATAGCATCCTAAACTTGGTTCATTTGAATGATTATTTAGAATTGCAAGAATTAATGGTAGAAATAGAAGAACTAACAAGTAATGTTCAATCGCAATTTTTAAAATATCAGAAAGAAATTTTGAGTTTAAAGGCTATTGTTGATATCTATTGCAATAAAAAATCAAACGACTACTTCGACACCACCAAACCAGAAAGTAAGTTAGCTCGAATCATGTTTTCTTATTACGGAGCTCTCAATGCCCAGCTAAAAGGAAATGAAGCTCGTGCTCGTAGTTTGTTTGAAAGTATCGCTCATGAAAATCCAGAACTCTTTTATGTTCAGGAAGCGAAAAAATATTTAGAATCAGTGAAATGAGAGTAATATATGAGATTAGTAAAAAAAATAGTTGGTTCGGCGACAGAAAACACTCTTTTACAACTTGATAGGGTTATTCTAATTTGCTCAATTATTGGACTTGTTTTGGATGTGATGGCTGTTTTTTTAGTTTTCCAAAGTGATACCAAAAAGTGGGGAGTAATATTATTATTAGTAGTATTACTAATTCTTACTCTAGCTTTATACCTACGTTTTGTCCTAAACAAAGTTATTTATCTAATGTTAAACGATGCTATTAATCTTAAGCTCTATGTAGACATGTTCAGGGTTCAATCTGAGAAATCCATTAAGATTTTTAGGGCAACATATCGTGAGTATTACCAATTTATCCAAGGTCAAGTGGCTTATCTAAAAGGAGATTTTCAAGCTGCCAAGGAAAATATGTCCAAATATGATTTGAAAAAAATTTGGGGTAGACTAAGAGGCTATACACTTTTAATATCAACCTATGAATTATTAAAAGTTTCCATTCATCTTCAAGATGCGCAAGATATTGCTTTCTTTGAGGAACAATTGTCCAAGGCACCAGATTTTAAAGGAGGCAAAGCTAAACTAGTAGCCCAAACTCAAGCCATAAAAGATATTGTGTTCAATAAAGAAGCGAACGACTACTTCGACACCACCAAACCAGAAAGTAAGCTAGCTCGAATCATGTTCTCTTATTACGGAGCTCTCAATGCCCAATTAAAAGGAGATGAAGAGCGTGCCCGAAGTTTGTTTGAAAGTATCGCCCATGAAAATCCAGAACTCTTTTGTGTTCAGGAAGCTAGGAAGTATTTAGAATTAGTGAAATGAGAGTAATATATGAAATTGATTGAAAAAATAGTAAGTAGGGCGACAGAGAATATTCTTCTACAAATTGAGACTATTAGTCAGGTAAGTTATATTATATCAATAATTATAGGAGCATTAGCAATTTTTTTTGAACGTCAACCTGAAACAAAACGGTGGGGTTTAATACTTGCTTTACTGATGCTACTTGTAGTCATCTGGATCTTATACCTACGTTTTGTCCTAAGAAAAGTTATTGTTCTAGTGTTACACGATTCTATTAATCTTAAGCTCTATGTAGACATGTTAAGAGTTCAATCAGAAAAATCTATTAAGCCCTTTAGGGCAACATATCGTGAGAATTACCAAATTATCCAAGGTCGAGTGGCTTATTTAAAAGGAGATTTTCAAGCTGCCAAGGAAAATATGTCCAAATATGATTTGAAAAAAATTTGGAAGAGATTCAGAATCCCTGCGTTTTTAATATCAAGCTTTGAACTATTAACAGTTTCCATTCATCTTCAAGATGCGCAAGATATTGCTTTCTTTGAGGAACAATTGTCCAAGGC
>JAWFOO010000029.1:0-4114 GCA_032511625.1 Streptococcus mitis
AGATTACATTCATGTCTTGGACCTTGCACAGGCTCATGTTAAAGGAATGAACTACCTATTTCAAGAAGACAGTTCTTCTCAAATCTTTAACTTAGGAACCGAAAAAGGCTATACCGTCAAAGAAATCTTTAAAACTGCTGAAGAATTACTGGATCAAAAAATCCCACACGAAATTGTTGCGCGACGCGCTGGTGACCCAGCCAGCGTCCTAGCAGATGCATCAAAAGCTAAACAATATCTTGACTGGCAAGCTAGCTACTCCCTCGAAGATATTATTTTATCAGATTATCGTTGGCGTGTTAAAGAAGGCAAAAACATTTTGGAGTCATAAATCGTAACCAGCTCTTTGTGAACTACACCTCATGAAAAAAGACTGAGTTATATTTACTTAACAAGGTGAGACTGGGCAAAAGTCTTTAAAATTAGAAAACGCATAGTATCAGATGTACATCGATACACCTGATATTATGCGTTTTTAGTGGTTATCTAAACAAAAATTAAAAAGATAAATAATAATACGATAGAGGCAACGCAACTCATAAAAACTTGCTTCACATTTACTAATTTCGTATCTTTCCCTTTTTCTATATATAATGGTAAGCGTGTGTTTACACTAAAGAAAATCAATACAGGAAATATATAAGCTAATAAATAGTTAAAATAAACACCTGACACTATCGATAGAAATAATAAATACGGTAAAAACACAAGCGAAAATACAATTGCAAATCTAATCAAATCTATACGAAATTTTAAAATCTTTTTAGGATGATAAAAAAAGTAATAACGACCTTCATGAACCATTAAAATACCATAATACACTAGATAGAGAAGGGATAAAACCGTAAAAGAAAAAACACTTACATCTTTAAAATCACCTTGACCTATATACGATATGATAGACAATACATAAAAAGATAACAATTCCAAAGCTAACTTAGTCCTAACAACAGTCAAAAAAAATACTTTCACCATATTTTCACCCGACTAAATACAAGCAATAAACTATTAATTAAACACAAAGCGAGTAAGAGTACTAACATTAAACTTACAGAACTAGATTCAATGATTTGATTCAAATAAAACGGCATCACTTTTCGTACATTCAGAGCTAAAAACAAAGCAAATCCTATACGAATCGTTAAATTAACAGTCTCCTGATATTTTTTCTTAAAAAAACAACTACCTAAGCTACTTACTAAACTAAAAATTTGGAGAAGAACCATATAAAATAGAAAGTATTTTTGTGATTTAAAAACTAAATCTAACGGAAATAAAAGCAACACCGACAATATACATAAAATTATATATTTCCTAAAAGTATAGTACTTCAACACTTCTACTCGAGAAAAATTATGGAAAAAGGATTGAAATTTTACAGCTAACTTGGACAATTCTTCTCTCTCTTTAGTAACTACAAAAATATTAGATAAAACAAGTAATAACGTCAATAATTGCATGCTATTTTCATATGGTAATATCTTGAAAAACAATATTTTTAATGAGAAAAATATAACTAAAAGAACCGCTATCAAACTCAAAATATTCCACAATCCATATATCCCGAACTTCTTTCGGAATAATTCTAATTTAAGTAAAAATAGTTTAGTCATAGAGCTGCTCCTCCAACTCACGAATAGAACCTGTATTGGCAAATGTTTTGGAAACTTCTCCATTCTTTAAGAGAATAAAACTATCACACAGATCGTTTAAAGTGTCCAAAATGTGAGAAGAAATTAGAATAGTTGTTTTACCTTTGAAAGTCTTCAAGATTGATTTAAGTTGTGTGATATATGTTACATCAATACTATTAAATGGTTCATCTAAGATAAGTAGAGCAATATCGCGAATAAATAGATTAATCAGAGATAATTTTTTTCTCATTCCTTGAGACAATTCTTCAATCCTAGTATCTTCTTTCCCCTTCAAATTCAACTCACTGATCAATTGCTCAGCAGTTTTTATTCCCCCTGTATGATTTATAATTAAAGTTACAAACTCACTAACAGTCAAAAATGGATAAGGTTCTAAATCAGAAGGGATATATAAAATATTATCTACATCAAAATCCTCAACATCAAAAGTTTGATTTGCTTCATAATATCCTGACAGCATGTTCATTAAGGTTGTTTTACCAGCTCCATTTTCTCCTAAAAGACCAATAATTTCTCCTTCTGGTAATTTCAAGTCAGTAATCTGCAGTCTAAAATTAGAATAAGCATGAGCAATCTGTTTAATATACATATAATAGCATTTCCTTTCAAATCATGACCACCCGTCAAACGGGTGGTTTGTCCCAGGGCTATAAGCCCAAATTACCAGCCAGCGCCTAAAGACGCTGGCTTTCACTTTGTTCAAGCCTTATTGCTCTTGACTCGTCACTTGCCTCTCAAAGAGGCTTTAGTATTACTTACCACTATCCCTAAAGGGATCCTCATATTCTTTTACACTTAATTTATCTAGTGCTATATCATGCTTTTCCTGTTCTTGAATATATTTCTTAATTGTAGCTTCATTAAGCCCTACTGTACTCACATAATAACCTTCCGCCCAGAAATGCCGATTTCCAAACTTGTACTTGAGATTGGCGTGTTTGTCAAACATCATGAGTGCACTTTTTCCTTTTAAATAACCCATGAAACTCGAAACACTTGTCCTTGGTGGAATACTGACTAACATGTGTACATGGTCTGGCATTAAGTGACCCTCGATAATTTCAACTCCTTTATAACTACACAAGCGATGAAATATTTCGCCTAAACTACTTCGATATTGATTATAGATGACTTTTCGTCTATACTTAGGGGTGAACACAATGTGATACTTACAGTGCCACTTTGTGTGCGATAAACTATGAGCCTTTTGTGCCATATTTTTCTCCTTTCGCTTTACAATTGGCTTGAACACCTTTATTGTATCGCGTTCGGAGTTTTTTTGGTATAACCTTCGACGCGCACCCGCATAGCGGGTGGTTGTTTTGTCTCGCACCTAACGGAGCGAGACGGACTAATAGTCACATAAAACGAAATAGGTGGGATTCAAGTGAATCCCACACTATTTTTCTACCATGAGAAGTGAACTCTAATCATACGGTATGCTAAATCTCCAGCATTTATCAGTTCCCATTTATGAGCCCAAGCCCAACGAACTGCTTGAGAGCCATAACGTGCAGCAAAACTCAAATTTTTTTTGTAACTCTTTGGTTACATTCTAATTGTACAATATTTTATATCTATGTCAAGAGTTTCCTTCAAAAAATTAACATTTTTTTCAAAACGTTAATTTATATTCGTATTTAGTTTATGCCGTTGAAGGAAATTATCGTAAAACACTATGTTTTTTAAAGTAAACACAAAAAATATGATATGTAACTAATTTTTGATGACAGATCTCTATTTATCTGCTAAAAAATAATGTATTTAACCCAAATCAACTAATTAATAAAATAATTTCCAGCATTCTTTGAGCTATTTCTTAAGCAAGACTTATTATGTTTGACATTTTGTTTGTTTTGTTGTATTATTTACTTAAGACACGAATAAGAAAAAAGGAGAACAAGATGTCATGGTCATTTGACAATAACAAACCTATCTATTTACAAATTATGGAAAAAATCAAGTTTCAGATTATTTCCCATGAACTAGAAGCCAATCAACAACTTCCTACTGTTAGAGAACTAGCTAGAGAAATTGGGGTCAATACAAATACCATCCAAAGAGCCTTTTCAAACCTCGAACAAGATGGATTTGTCTTTTGTAAGCGAACAGCTGGACGTTTTGTAACGGAAAATCAAGAACTCATCTCTAAATCTCGTAAACAACTAGCAGAAAAACAATTAAAGGACTTCATTTCCTCCATGGCTCACTTTGGTTATCAAGAAGAAGAGTTACCAGCTATAATTAGCGATTACATTAAACGAATTGAAACTACCAATTATAATCAACTGAAACCAACTAAAAACTCATTCTAAGGATAAGATTCAGAAAATCTGTCTATAATAAAACGCACCCACATGGTGAACTGCACCCCAAAAGTTAGACAGAAAAATCTAACTTTTGGGGTGTTTTTATTATGAAATTAACTTATGATGATAAAGTTCAGATCTATGAACTTA
>JAWFOO010000030.1:0-3299 GCA_032511625.1 Streptococcus mitis
ATAACCTGCAATTCCCACTGCAGCAACTCCACCAGCAATTTTGGCTGCCGTCACAGGATTAGCGATTAGCCAAGCTACAAGAGGAATTGCTCCCCCATCCACATCCATTAACTCTTCTTCTGTAAGAGCTACAAAGTTCTGTTCCATTTTGTCAAAATTTGTCATCTTTTTTCTCCTTTATTTCTATTTTTTAGTTTACGATTTCTGTCTCTTAAACCATTTTAAAAACCAGAATAGATAAATTACTGAATTCCTTTTCGTCTCACTTATCTATTTGAGAAGTGATTTAAAATGAACAGGTAAATTTCATTTATTTTAAATACCATTTAATAAACCACGGATACAAGATTGGTAGATACATAAACCAGACTCCTTTCTGTTTCCTCTTACTTATCTATTCGAAAAAGAATTCGAAAACGTACAACCAAATTAAATTTTATTTAAAAAATAATTTAATGTACCATGAATAGAAAATTGGTAGATACATGAAGCAAACTCCTTTCCTTTTCCTCTTACTTATCTATTCGAAAAAAATTTTCGAAAATGTACAACTAAATTAAATTTTATTTAAAAAATAATTTAATGAACCACGGATATAAGATTGGTAGATACATAAACCAGACTCCTTTCTGTTTCCTCTTACTTATCTATTCGAAAAAGAATTCAAAAATGTACAACTAAATTAAATTTTATTTAAAAAATAATTTAATAAACCACGGATACAAGATTGGTAGATACATGAACTAGGCTCCTTTCCTTTTCCTCTTACCTATCTATTCGAGAAAGAAGTCAAAAAAATAAGAATATCAGAAAATTTTCCGATATTCTTATTGATAAACTCATCCAAGTCTAACAGATATTAGACATTGAGATGTTTTTTTAGGGTTCTTCTGGCTGTTCGTGATACGGGAAAATGCAAGCCTTCTAACAAGGTCACTTCTGTGGCAGTCATCTCTTCAATGGCCTGTAAACTGACTAAAGTATTGCGATTGGCATAGACAAAGTAATCTTTTTCAGCCTTGGCAGCGATATCCTTGAGACTGCCATAAATGGTCTTGATAGAATGATTGGCATAATAAACCTTGATACGGTGGGATTCCACTGAGGTTTCAAAGGCTAAAATCTCATGGTAGGGCAGAGTAAAGCCCCGTCTTCCCTCAAAACTATAGGTGAAGAGACGCATATTTTCCCTCTTGTCCACTGCCAGTACATAGTCCAGACAACGCTCCAACTGATGACGGTAATCCTCCTCCGGCTGATCCTTGGAAATAAAATCCAAGGCAGACAAGTGGTAGCGAAAAGCTAGAGGCAAGGCCTCCGAGTGTGTGGACACAAAGACAATACTTGTAAAGGGATCTCGCTCCCGAACCTGTTGAGCAACCTGAAAACCCCGTTCACGCTCTCCATCAATCTCTAAATCCAATAAATAGAGCTGATAATGGTCAAAATACTGAGAATACTTTTCAACATCTCCATAGTTTTTGGCAATATCAATTTCCAATCTTAAATTGCGAGAGCGACCAATATCTAGTAAAGTCTGCTCTATCCGTCCCTGCTGGACTCTATCATCTTCCAAAACTAAAATTCTCATTCCTCTCCCCCTCGTTTCTCATACTTAAATGGCAATTCTAAATCTTGTCTAAAAGTCGTCTCTCCTAGCTGGGTATCTAAGTTTAAATCATAATGAAAAACCATATCCTCCAAGGTTGCCAAGCCCAGTCCACTGTGGTTTCCCTTGGTCGAATAACCCTTTTGACTGAGAATACTGGGATTTAGTTCTTCTTTCTTACGAGTGTTTTCAATGATAAAACGGACACTCCTATCACCTGCCAATAAAGCAACCCGAATCTGCGGATTTTCCGCCTCACTGGCTGCCTCTAAAGCATTTGTCGTGATGATAGAGAGGATACGAATAGCCTCCAACATCGGCAAAGCCAGCTCTTCGACAACCCCCACCGTCTCCAAACTAAAATGAATTCCCTGATTATCTGCCACAATCATGGCTTTTGCCAAGGTATTGCGAATGGCTATATCATGGATATTATGAAGATTAAAGGCTGTGTAATCCGCCTTCCTCAGCTTTTCATTGGTCTTTAGAAAGACATCTTGATAAATGGTAGAAACTTCTGCCATGTCTTGATTAGCTATGGCAGGCTCCATGCTGGCGACAATCCCCGCAAAATCATGACGAAAACCGCGAACCTCATCATAGAGATGACCCAGCTTGTCCACCATCCCTTGCAAGGAACGATTTTCATCTTCCTGTCTCTGAATGGTCTGCTCATCACGATAAACCTGCTCCAAATGCTTGATGTAAAAGAGCCAAGAGAAAAAGATAATGAAAATCAGAAGAGAAATAGTCGTATCAAAGCGAACGTAGAAAGGATTACATCCCCCAGACATGATGGATGAAAACAGTCTGAAACCAAACAATAAGGATAAAATCAACATACTTTTCATCACTAACGATCGAAATTTATCTAAAAATAATATATTGAAATCAATTCCCCATCGTCTTAAAATGACAACAGACAAAAACAACGAAATCAAACTAAATACAGAATTAAATCCACTATGCAAAAAATCAGATAGTTCAGAGTAGTCAAATATCAATCGTATTATAAATGTCAAAACCAAATATCGAATACTTTGATAAAACACAAATAGATAAAGTGCAAGAAAGAGAGCTTCCTTCTTCTTTTTCTTTAACACAATCCAAAATATTATATAAAAGAATAATAAATTGGCAACATGCGAGAAACTCGGAAAAACGAAGGTAGTAAATAGCTTCAAAACTACCAAAAGAAATATAGAACGTTTGTCATAAAATGCTTTAGAGAGTTGACTACCTAAATAAATCGGAGGAGCTAAAATATTGATTAAAATCAATATAAACAATAAAAATTCAAGTAAAATAATCATAAATCCGTTTAATTAACCCATTAGTAGCAAAACACTAGCTTTGCTTTGGGAATAGATATCACCAACTGTAAATATCTTCAAATTGTTCCAATTCTACAAATGTATTTTTCATTTTCATGACAAACTCCTTTTCATAATTTTATATCCTCTCTATCCCCTTATAAATCCACAAAAGGCTTTAGTTTCTTTTAAAATACAAGAAATCTAAAGCCTCTTGAAAATGATTTGCACGTTTTATTTTTTATATTCGTTGTGAAGATTGTTTATCTATTTATTTTACCACAAGAACCTTGTAATATTCATACTTATTTGGCTGTGTAATCTTAATTTTTTGACCATAGAAACCATCGATTTCTTTGTCAAAATAATCTGAAAAT
>JAWFOO010000031.1:0-3110 GCA_032511625.1 Streptococcus mitis
ATAGTGGAAATGATTGCCGTGCGGTACAACAAAAGCGTCACCTGTATCTTCAATCACATCTGTCGGACTAAAGACATACCCATCATCCGTTGTATAGGCGCCTCCAGTTGCTCTATTCGGTGTCGGCTTATTGAGATTAAAGTTTGGTTTAATGGTTGAACTTGGTGTTGAACTTGGTTTATCGGTACTGCTTGGTTTCGTATTGTCAGATTGACTTTGAACTGGCTGACCTCCAATTGGTAGATTTCGAGCCAATTTTTCTTCCAAGGCAGACATTTGCGAATAAGGAATGAAATGGAAATGATCTCCGTGAGGAACTGCCACACCATTGGCAGTACGTTTTGTAATCTGTGCTGGGTCAAATACCAAGCCATCAGACTCCACATGACGTTGGCTAAGTGGCAAAGCGTATAATTCTTGAAGAAGACTAGCTAAATCCTCACTTTGACTTTCAGGAGCTGTTGCAGGATTTTGAGGAGTCTCAGATTGACTCGTTCTCACACTAGATCTTGTTTCAGCTCTACTAGAACGATATTCAACCGTACTTAATTGACCGCCTTTTCCCGATAAGAAGGCTTGGGCGGCAGCTAATTCACTGGCAGACAAATCACTCTTCGGAATATAGTGGAAGTGATTGCCGTGAGGTACAATATAAGCATCACCCGTATCTTCTATGATATCAGATGCATTAAAGATATACCCATCATCCGTTGTGTAGCGTCCTTGAGCTCTGGCTGCAACTACTGCCTGATCGTTAGAACCGCCACCGTGATTACTACTATGTTCCTGCTTCTGACGTTTAATCTCTTCTTTTGTACGAATATTGTCCGCATGAGCTGCATCTTTAAGGTAAACATAGTATTTCCCGTCTACCTTGATGACATAGCCACCCTTGATTTCATTGACAATGTCTGAATTCTTCAACTGATAATTCGGATCTTTCATCAGCAGTTCTTCACTGATGATAGCGTCATAAGGAACCTTGCCATTATAGTAATGATAATGGTCTCCATGAGAGGTCACATAACCTTGATCCGTAATCTTGATGACGATTTGTTCGGCGTTGATTCCCTCTCTCTTACTAACTTCATCTGGTGTCAAGTTCTCTGCCTTTTGACCAGTCTGATCACCATCTATATAAGCTACTCGATTAGACTCTTTCTTAACTTGACCAGCTTGGTAACGACCAAGTTCATAGGAACAAACACTTAGGGCAAGAACTGCCACCGAACCCGCCACATATTTTTTATTGATTTTCATTCTTTCCTCTTTTCTTAACTCTATTTGATTCACTATAAAACAATAAACCAGTTAATTAACTAGTTAATAGTTTACTCCTTTTAGCACTGCTTGTCAAGAATTTTTTGTATATACATAATAAAAATGAAAGCCTCTTTATCGAGACTCCCATTTTTCATTAGTTTGTTTTTTCCTTATTTACAGGTGAAGGATCACTACCTTTTAACAAAGCAAGCAATTTTTCTGCTTCTGCCATAATGCCATTATTATCCATGGTTTGGAGACTCAGATTATTTCGTAAACCAGATAGGCTCTCTGTCACATTGTCTTTCAAACTAGCATCCGTTACTTTAGCAAGTAGAGCTTCTACTTCTTTGAGTTTGGCTTCTACTTTTTCGGTTTCTACTTGAGGTACTTCAGCTTCGTCTGTTGTATCTTTAGATACTTCTCCTGTCTCGTCTTCATCAGTGCTCGGTTTATAAAGATTATCTACTGAAGGGGTTGAACCTGTATGATTTTCTTTTTCATTGGATTCAGGACGGGTTGACTCGTCTGATTCATGATGATCTTCCTTATCTTCATCAGATTTACTGTCTTTGTCTGCCTTATTTTTACGAACATGGTCGCTGGCATTTCCCCAACCATTATCTGAGTGAGGACGTTCTTCAGGATGTTCAACATAATATTTTACAGTCGCAAAGAGATCCTCAAGGCTATAACCCTTAGGTGCTTCATAGAGTCCTTCGTCAAACCAACCAAATTTAATGTTATGGTAATGGTCGTAATGAGGTATAATTAAGCTACCATTTTTAACTTCAACAGTATGTTGTAGATTGTAAGGAATATGATCAAGTGGGACCTTCTTAGCTGCTTCCACTTTATTATAGATTGCTTCTACTCCTTTAACCTCAGTATTTCCTGAACCCTGATTCTCTGTTGAAGGAGGTATCAAACCTTTCTCTTTAGCATAAGCCTGGGCTGCCACTCTTTCAGCTTCAGACAAGCTCTCTTTCTTAATCCAATGACTATGGGACATATGTGGAGTTACATAAGCATCTCCCTCATCACTGGTAATATCACGAGTGTCAAAGATATAGCCATCTTCTGTTGTATACTTACCTGCTAATTTCGCTAATTTAATTTCATCGTCTGTATAAGCAATTTGAGAATTTGGTTTTCCAAGTCGCTCTGGATGAGTAATTGGTGCTAGGAATGCCAATAAATCGTCTACTAATTTTCCTTTATTAGAAGATTCATCTTTCAAGCGTTCTGCTAATTTGTCTAAGGCTTGGAAATCAGAAGTACGCCCCTTATTTTCAGACAAGGCTTTATGAGCCCCAGCCAATAAATTATATGCTTTATCATAAAATTCTTGATCACGAGGAGCGACATTTTCTTTCTTCGCAACTAGGGCATGCGTCTCTTGAGTTTTCTTAGACAAGAGATTTTCAATAGCGTCAATCTTATCCTTGGCTAAGTCTTTAGCTAGAACATAACGACTAGCGCCCTTATCTTCGATAATATATCCATCACCAACTTTTCTAACAACCTGGTTGACATCAAATTCAGTCGGTTTATTTTCCGCTGGCGCTTGAGGTTTGGTAGTAGGGGCTGGCTTCAGAGGAGTAACACTTGGCAAGACACTGCCATTTTGTCCCTTAACAGCTATCATACGAGCCAATTTTTCTTCCAGCGGTGACATTTGTGAATAAGGGATAAAGTGATAATGATCCCCGTGAGGCACTGCGACACCATTTGCAGTACGTTTGATGATTTGTGCCGGATCAAAGACTAATCCATCAGATTCCACATGGCGTTCTGATAAAGGTTTGGCATACAATTCACTTAAAAGTGTTGGGATATCTTCCCCT